>JBMFUH010000859.1:0-3437 GCA_049966735.1 Isosphaeraceae bacterium | reverse complement strand
CCGCCTGGCGGTCGCTCATCGACCGGTTCGGCGGCATCGTCGACTGGTCGGGCTACGAGGAGGCTCGCGATCATTCATGGCATCGCCAGCTTCATATATTCTTGTATCCATTTTATTACATTGAATATGGCGTCGCCCAGCTCGGGGCGCTGCAGCTCTGGCGGCGGGGCCTGACCGACCGGGCCGGGGCGGTGGCCGACTATCGCCGGGCCTTGTCGCTGGGAGGTTCGCGGCCGTTGCCCGAGCTGTTCGCCGCGGCGGGAACCCGCTTCGGCTTCGACGAGGAGCTGATTTCCCCCCTCATGACGACCATCGGAGAAGAGCTAAGCCGGCTAGCGCCTTGAGCGACGCCCATATCGTATGGTCCGCCGCGTGGCCAGAATGCCACGGCCAGGTCGCGATTTGAACACGATCATCTGTTTCTAGCTTGATTATTTGTTGATCACGCCCAGGATGCGCTGCCAGTATCCTTGACGCTCGCGCTGGAGCTCGGCGATCCTCCGGGTGATGTCGATGTGAAAGCGAGACGCTTCCGCGGGTGCTGGACGATCCGCCGTGGTGGCATCCGGGGGCGAGACTCTCGGCGCGGCGGCCATGGTGGCGCCGTCGCGAGGTGGCGCATCGACCGACTCGCTCAACGGGCCAGTGACAGGAGGCATGACGGGAGGGGCAGAGGAGGTTGTGACGGCGCTCGCGGGCGGAATCCCGTTCTGGACGACCGGAGTTTTCGCCGCTGCCGCTGTCTCCCTGGTCTTGCTCGCTCCGTTTCGCCGCGGCGCTTTCCCGGGAGGCGGCGCCGGCTCGGTGAGCTTGGCCTGGAGTCGCTCCAGCTCCCGGCTGAGCTCGCGCACCTTGTCGAGCTCTTCTTTCACCGCGCCCAGGTGCTCCCGGTGCATCGCCATGAACATCTGAACCATGAGCATCATATCGTCATGGAACGTCTCCATCATCCTCATCTGCTGTTGCCAGAGCATGAGCTGCTGGGGAGGAACAGTGCCGGCCAGTTCCCAGGCCGCGGGGCTGGAGGGCTCCAGGACCACGGGCGAGAGAGCATGGGAAAGTGGGACGGCGGCGGGGAGAGCGGTCGGGGGGTCTTGCCGGGAACGGGCCGCTAGCTCGGTTGCCTTGCCGAAGGATCGAGCGGGGTCGCGGCGCAGGGCAGCCGACCGGGATGGCAGATGGCTGGCGCCGGCATGGAGGGGCACATCGCGGCGGCTGATTCCACGAAGCGGGGCCCGATAGCGCAAGAGGAATGTGAACATGCCGATGCGCACCTCGTCGCCGTCGCCGAGCCAGGCCCAGCGCACCTTCGTGCCGTTGACCTGGACCCCTTCTCTCGAGAGCAGGTCGACGATCCAGACCCCCTTTGGCGTTCGAATCAAGGAGGCGTGAACGCGCGACACGGTTTCGTGACCGAGGACGAGATGGCAAGCTTCGGACCGGCCAGCGAGCGTGATCCGCGTGTCAAGTTGCCAGACCGACTGCGGAGAGTCTGTTTCCGGGAACAGGGCGAAGTCCGCCCGGGGCAAAGCGGCCGACTCCGGAGTGGGGACCTCGGGGGGTGTCAGGGGCGCTGGGGACTCCGGTTGGGAGCTCACCGGTGCCCCGTCCCGCGCCCAGTGCATGGCGTAAGGGCCGATCCAGAGGTCGCGTCCGGGGGAGAGCCAGCCGCGGTCGCGTGGTCCGCCCTCGCCGTCCCAGCGGAGTTTGGTCCGGCTGCTCAGGTCGTAGCAGAGGACCCGTCCCCCGACTGCCTGGAGATAGGCGTGGCGCCGACTGACCTGATCGTCGTGCAGGACCACGTCGACCTGCGGGTCTCGTCCCACCAGTGCGAACGGTAGTTCCAACTGATAGGAGACATAGGGGCCGGCCGCCTTCGCCGGGTCACGTACCGCCAGCGTCAGCCCGGACGCGAGGCCGCACGCTTCACGGAAAAGATCCAGAGCACTGTCAGGCATGGCCGAGCGGTTCTTTGCAGCAAGAGGATGGTGGGCGAAACAAAGCTCCCTGCTCGAGAGAAGACCCGGATGTTTGTTCTCCTCCTCCAAGCTCAATTCCACCTCGATGCCGCGGAGAACGCAAGGCGGGATATGGTGAAACGCGAGAACATGTGGGCGATGCCAGAGAGGCGCCGCTGGCGATCTCGTCCGGATGATTCACTGAGAATCGTCCTCGCCCGCCAGGATCTCGTCGACGTAGTGCGAGCCCTCGATCAGAGACTGGGCCTCGCTGCTCGGTCGGTCCACGCGCTGACCCGGGAAGAAACTGTACAGGACCGGCATCAGGTAACGAGTCAGGAACAGGGTCACCAGCATGCCGCCGACCACCACGATGGCCAGAGGCTTCTGCGCCTGAGACCCGATGGAGCTGGCGAGCGCGGCGGGAAGCAGACCCAGGGCGGCGGTCAGCGACGTCATCACCACGGGGCGGACCCGCAGTTCGGCTCCGCGCATGATCGCCTGGCGGATGGGCAAGCCGGAGTCGCGCATCTGGTTGAAATAGGAGATCAAGAGCACGCCGTCCTGCACGGCCACGCCGAAGATCGAGATGAAGCCGACGGCCGCCGAGATCGAGAACGGAGTTCCCGTGAGCTTGAGCGCCCAGACTCCCCCCATGGTCGCCGCCACCACGTTGGCCATGACCAGAAGCGCGTCTTTCAAGGAACTGAATGCCATGTAAAGGAGAATCATGATCAAGCCAATGGAGAGGGGGACGATCCAGAGCAGCCTGGAGTTGGCCTGTTCCATCTGGGCGAATTCGCCCGACCAGTCAGGGAAGTAGCCCTGGGGGAGTCGCGCTCCGGTCGTCGGATCCTTGACGCGTCGCTTGGCCTCGGCGATGGCCGATGCCAGATCGCGGACGCTGAACTTGATCGGAATGTACCGGCGGTTGTTCTCTCGGTAGATGTACGAGGAGCCGGACTTGTGGGGGACGATCTGGGCGAGGGCGGAAAGGGGGACGCGGTATGCGGGCTGCGGGTCGCGGGCCGGGACCTCGACCGTCAGGCGGCTGATCACCTGGGGGTCAGAGCGGAGCCGGGGAGGCAACCGGAGGATGATGTCGTAAAGCTTCTCCCCTTCCACCATCTGGGAAAAGGCCTGTCCACCGACGGCCACCTGTACGGCCGTTTCCACGTCCGCGACGTTGATGCCGTGGCGCGCGCACGCCGCCCGGTTGATCTCGATCTCGAGGTTGGGTTGACCGACGACGTGGAAGAGACCGACGTTTTCGATCCCCGGAATCGACGAGAGGATGGTCGCCACGCCCTGGCCCGCCTCTTCGAGCGTGTGCATATCACTGCCGAAGACCTTGACCGAATTGGCCCCCTTCACTCCCGAGAGCGCCTCCTCCACGTTGTCCCGGATGAGTTGGGAGAAGTTGAAGTTGACGCCGGGAAACTCCTGGAACTTGGCGGCCATTTCGTCCTGGATCTTGTC
>JBMFUH010000858.1:0-3442 GCA_049966735.1 Isosphaeraceae bacterium | reverse complement strand
CAACCAGTATCTGGGCTCGGCAATCATCGAGGAAAAAGGCTACACGGCATACGACGAAACGCGCCACAGCGCGGCGTAGTGGGCAAGCTGTGTCCACGGAGCCCTCGGCATCTCGACGATTGCCTCCGACGAGTTGCTCCGCGTAACTGGCCGGCACGGCCGAGGCTGAAGAGGGCAAGCGACCTGGCATGGCATCGGCCTGTACTTCGTTGGGAAAAAAGAGCAGACGCGAGATGCCTTGCTCGCTGAAAACCGGAAACCGGGCTTGACCTCGCAGAGCCCCGCGACCCCGCAGAGCCCCGCACGTTGGCAGGCGTAAGGAGGGCGCCTTCCGGGGAGGGAACTGGTGTCAGGGAGGGAACTAATGTCAGTTTGCCATTTCGGAAGGGAAAAAGAACCGACACCGGATGCCTTCCCAGAGCCCCCGCCGATCGCGGAGAGGCAAGCACGATCAAGCGACTGGTTTCTTGGTAAATCGCCTTGGGTCCCCGGCCCAGATTCCCTAAGCTATGGTTCAGGGCAGGCGACGGAACGAGCGACGATCCCGGGGCGTCGCGGCACCGCGAACGAGGTGAGAAATGAGAGCTGAGAACCTTCACGAGGCAATCCACGCCCAGCCGTTCCGACCGTTCGTCCTGATGCTCGCCGATGGTACCCGCTGGCAGGTATCGCACCCCGAGTGGATCATGCAACCCCCGGGGGCCCGAACGACCGTCGTGATGGGAGAGGATGAGAGTGTGAGAATTCTGGACACGGCACTCATTCTCGGCATCGAGGTCCCGCCCCCAGTTCCTGCCGGATCAATCAGCCCGGGCCCGAACGACGGGGAATGAGACGCTTCGAGCGGACGCTTGGTTGCAGATCATTTTCCGTGCTGAAAATTTGATTATGTATTGATTTGCCCGTTTGCTATCCCAAGGCCAACCCCCAAACGGACTGGACCAGCAGTGTCGCGCCGATCACGACCAGGGTAAGGTGAACGTAGAGGAGGTACCGCTCTCCGTCCATGCGCCGGGTGAGAAAACGGCCCAGCGCGATGGCGACCAGGACCAGGGGCAGAGACGCGAGGTAGTATCGGGTCACGGCGGGTACCCAGAGGCCGGCGATCCAGTATCCGGCCATGCCGACCAGGCTGGCGGGGAGGAAATACCCCTGGAGGGTCGCCCGGAACCGCTCGGGAGACCAGTGCCGGAGTGTGCCGTAGGCCACCAGCGGCGGTCCGTTCATGCCGTAGGCGCCCCCGAGCACTCCCGCTCCGAAGCCAAAGAGCCATGCCAGGCGGTCGTCTCTCAACTCCAACCGGCTGCGACCGACCAGACGGAAAACCGCGAAGCTGATGATGATGATCGCGAGGGTCGCCTTGACGACCGGGTCGGCAACCGTGGTCAGGAGGAGCAGGCCGAACGGGATGCCCACAAAAGAAGAGAGAACAAGCCGACTGGCGCTCGCCGCATGGACCTCTCGCCAGTCCCGCAAGAGGATGACACCGGCGACCGTGATCGAGACGAGCACGGCCAGCGGCGCGGCCACACCAACCGGAATGAACAAAGCCAGGAGGGGTACGGCAACAAGGGCCTCGCCGAACCCCAGCGCCGAGCGGATCACGGTGGCGACCCAGATCACGGTCAGCACGAGGAATGTCGTCTGATCTAGTGGCATCTTGACTCCGGCGGTTCTCCAGGCCCAGACCGTTCTTATACCGGCCCAGTCTCCGGCGGGCGTTTCCCTCGGGAGAGCGAGCGGCCGGCGAGCCCGCGGGGAAGACGGGCTCAGCAGGAGCTTCGCCCTCCCGAAACGGATCACTCGTGACCGCTCGAGGTATAGGTCCGGTTCCTCAGAGTCTCTCCCATCTTCTCGATCCACTCCTCCGCTGGCAGCCCGTAGGGCCGGAATTTTTCCAGGCGGTTCTGTTCCTCGCTGGCGAAGATGGCGCGGTTGCGGCCCAGCTTGCTGGCGGCGGGAGAGTCAAGCAGGCCGCCGCTGTCGGTCGGGCTCATCTGGAAAAGGACCCGCATCTCGAACTCGCGAAGCTGCTGGTGCGTGAAGTAACGGTTGAGGTTCGTCACCGTGTCGCACCAGATGATGACGTGCACGCCCAGGCCGGGGCCTTCGCGGAGGATCAAATCGAGGTTGTCGGGAGGCGCTGCCTCTTCCCCCTCCCGGCGGCCGAAGCCGAAGTCGTCCTCGCGGCGGCGGAGGTCGCGGAACCGCGCCAGGTCGTGGATGAAGAGGAAGAGCTCGGGGCCGTCGCCGCCACCCTCACGCTGGCGCAAGGCCACCTCGCCGGCTGCCGCGGTGAGAAACTCGGCCGCGTCGCGCCAGCCGCCCACCTGGGCCCCGTGTGGCAAGCGTGCGGCCAGCCGGTCCAGGAAACCGGATTGAGGTTGATCCTCGGGCGTGCCGTCGAGCACGAGGAACTTCGCCCCGATTCGCCGGCCGTCCGAGGCCGGTGGAGCAAACTGGGCGGCCAGGCTGATGATCGCCGCGGTGTTGACGCCGATCGCTGCCTCGTCATTCTGGCCGACGATCAAGAGGTGATTGCCTCCTTGACGACGGAAGAGGGCCGAGGTCGGGTCCTTGATCGCCACGGCATCACCCAGCCAGGCCTGCGCCGAGCGGGGCGTTTCGGGCCAGGAGGAAAGGGCAAGCTGCTGGGCCAGCAGGGGGTTTTTGGGCAGCTCCGCGGGGGCGTCGCCCTCGAAGACGATGGGCGATCGCGTCAGGACGGGCCTGCGCTCCTGGCCCATCGCCCGCAGCTGCTTGAGGTAGTCTTCACGCTTCTCGTCGGAGAGCCAGACCACCTGGAAGAAGTGGTTCCCTTCGGGTGCGCCGTTGGCGTCGTTGTAGATGGCCTCGCCGGGACGCGAGAGCCACTTGGCCGCCATGTTGTTCTCGGCCAGGATCAGGAGCGAATCGACCTCGCTGCACTGGAGTGCGATCCGGACGGCCATCTGCCCCAGCGTGCTCCGGGCCAGCGTGAACGCGCCGCCGAGCGACTGCGACCCCAGGTGCACATGCACGCCGAAGGCCCGGCCCTGGCGGACCAGCCGGTCCAGCAGCAGCGCGGCTTCCTGCGCCAGCTTGTCTTCCTCGACGAAGAATTCCTGAAACTCGTCGACCAGGAGCAGGATGCGGGGCAGGGGGGGCGTGCCGGGGGCGTTGCGGTAGCCGGCCAGGTCTTGCACGCCGGCGTCGCGGAACTTGTCGGCACGCAGCCGCATCTCCTCATCGAGCCGCTGGAGCACGCTGATGCCGAACTCGCGTTCGCTCTCGATAGCCACCACGCTGGCGTGGGGCAGCTCGTGCGAGGCGTAAACCTTGAACTCGACCCCTTTCTTGAAGTCGATCAGGTAGAGATCGATCTCGTCGGGGCTATAGCTGAGGGCCAGGTTCGTGATGAGCGCGTGCATCAAGGTTGATTTGCCCGACCCCGTGCGGCCGG
>JBMFUH010000857.1:0-3443 GCA_049966735.1 Isosphaeraceae bacterium | reverse complement strand
GCGAAGTTATCAGCGCAAACTCCTATTGATCGATCAGTCAATGGACTGCGCGGTCACGAATCGCCACCCGCGTCTCCGCGTCTGCCGGAGAAGGCGGGTGGCCGCTTTTGTTTGTGGCCCCGCCCCTGGCTATGAAGGGTTCCCAGGGCGTTTCCCTGGGTTTGCTTGTTACGGCCCCCTTCGGGGCGAGACCCCTGCAACCCGTTACCGCTTTAGCCCGTCTTCCCCGCGGCTCGCCCTTCCCTTCGAAAGTCGCGCCGGAGGTATCAAAGAGTCACTTGCCGGTGCCGATCTCGAAGAAGACCAAACCGTATGGCGCGATCTCGACCTGCCGGTACGGACATCCGCGTGGGTCCGCCACGCCTTGCTGGAACAGAAGTTCCGTCGTGGTGACGAGGAACCGGGAAAGCTTCGTCGCGGGCGCCGTCCAGGGCTGTTGCTGAGCGGGCGGCTTGGGGATGAGCTTCCCTTCGAATCGAACACGCGGCGGATTCTGCTGGTGCTGGCCGCACGCCGAGACGACCGCGGCACCGACCAGGATCGGTAAAAGGGCTTTGGCAAGAAGCTGCTTCCTGCCGGCGCGTGCGGCAACCGACGGCATCGGGCCCTCCTTCGCGTCAGGCTTTGCGGTACGTCTGAGGAATGTACTCCGGCAGTTTCCGTGGCGCGAACTTGGGGGTGATCCGCGCGAAGCGGGGCAGGCCCTTGACTGTCGGCACGCTGACCCAGTCTTCGCCGATGAGCGGCTGGGCGTAATCCAGGAACGCGTCGGTCACGTCGATCCGGCTGGGGGCGATCCAGTCCCTGGGGAAAAACCGCTCCGAGTTGGCCACCGTTTCCAGCGGGACCTTGTCGTAGTGGACGCTGTAGCCGGACCGATCGCGATCGCGGAGGATGGTGGCCATCCAGCCGTTCCCCTCGGTCCTGGCGACGCCGACGGCATGTGCGCCGACCCCGTAGGCTTCGTCCAGGTCGACCACGCTGGCGTAGGCGATGGCGTTGCGCTGGTCTGTTCCCGGAACCTGGCCGCGGGCCTTGCCGGGCACGGGGAACTTGAGCGTGTTCAGGTAGTTCACCACGATCTGAGCGACGGTCTGCTGGCTCGAGCTGAACTGGATGTGGCCGAAGCTGTCGCGGACGGTGCCGAGCTCGCCGACGTCAAATCCCTCGCTGACCACGACGATGCACCGGCCGTCGCTTTCGAGCTGGCGGATCACGTTCTCGCCAAGCTGGGGGAGGGTCAGGCCCGATTCGGTCAGGTAAATCTGGATGGGCATCTTCCGCGCGGGGTCGGCCAGACGGGCCGCGGCCGGAATGTAGCCGATCTTTCGTCCCATCGCCTGGATGACCAGAACCGGATCAGCCGGCGCGGAGCCGCCGTTTTCCTCGTTGGCCTGGCGCACGTAGTGGGCGTAGTAGCGCGCGACCGAGCCGTATCCGGGCGAATGGTCGAGGAGGGTGAATTCCGGGTCGCCCAGGTCGTTGTCGATGGTCTTGGGTACGCCGGTGGCGATGAGATCAAGCCCGCGGTCCGCCGCCAGCTTGCTGATCTTGTGGGCCGTATCTTGCGAGTCGTTGCCGCCGATGTAGAAGAAATAGCCGATATCGTGGGCCTTGAAGACGTCGACGACGCGTTCGAAGTCGAGGTCTTGCCCCTTCTTCAGCTTGTACCGACAGGTGCCGATCCCGCCGGCCGCCGGCGACGTCCGCAGGAGGGCGATCTCTTCCTCGGGAGTCGCCGAGAGGTCGAGCAGGTTCTCCTTGAGAATCCCCTCGATGCCGAAGTGCCCCGCGTAGAGGGTGCCGAAGACCCCGGGATGGCGCCGGCAGGTCTCGATGATTCCTCGCAGCGAGTTGTTGATGACACAGGTCGGCCCTCCCGACTGGGCGACGACGACGTTTCTTGCGGCCATTTGGGTGGTTCCTGGTTGTTAGTGGCGAGTGGCGAGTGACGAGTGACGAGTGACGGGTGGCGGGTGGCGAGTGGCGAATGAATACGGGTGCATTTTCTCGCCACTCGCAACTTGCCACTCGCGAGCGAAGCGAGCGATGCCACTACCGAGCCACTCGCCACTACTTCCACGGCGGGGTTTCAGGAAGGAGCTGCTGGAAGCGGGCGATCTGCTCGTCCATGTACGAACCGGCGTAGTTCTCGTTCAGGAAGCGGGGCAGGGCCTCCTCGAAGAACCGCTGCCACGACTCGTCTTCCTGGCCCGGGTCGACCGGGTAGAAGAGGACGCCGTTAGCCGTTGCCGCTTTCATGTCGCCCGGGGCGTCGCCGACCATGAGAATCCGGTGGGGCTCGTAGCGGCCCACGGCCGCCAGCGCCAGGTGTTCCCGCTTGCTGCCCAGTTCCTGACCGGCGATCAGGCCGACCATGGGGCGCAGGCCGTGCTCCTCCCACTCGCGATTGAGGGCCTCGCCGGGAGTCGCCGAGACAACCATGACATCGGCCTTCCCCTGCATGCTGCCGAGCGACTCGCGGACGAACGGGAACGGAGGCACGTCGTGCACGACCTCGCTGATCGTCCGGTTGACCGCCTCGCTCCAGGAAAGCGCCTGCGCCAGGTCGGCATCTCCCGTGGCCGCAACCTCGGTCTTGAGGGTGGGGTTGGAGAGCTTGGTCTCCCGCTCGATCCAGCTTCGCAGACCGGCCAGCCCGGGAATGGGATAGTGCCGGTGCAGGATCTCGGGGCGATCGATCAGCAGGTCGAACGTCATGACCAGCGCGGGAAAGCGGTTGATGCCGCGCCAGTGGGAATAGAGATTCACGAACTCGGCGGCCTCGCGAACGTATTTCGAGATTGCGGCCAGGTTGTAAGACTTGATGATGTTTGGGATGAAGCACTCCTTGTGCTTCACCTCCATGGTGTCAAAGGCGCAGCCATCGCTATCGATACCGATAAAGAAATCGTTGACCTTGGGAAACTGGCGCAGGACTGCTTGTGGGTCGCTTGGCGTCGCCATACCCGGTTCCTTTCCCGAACTTCGGCGAGAGTCGGATCGCAAGTGAAGAAAGCTCCATCCTGTCGCCAACCTCTTACGACTGCAAGAGGTTAGCGACTCGAGTCCGGATCTGGCAAGCGCCGTTTCCTCCGGTCGGGCGAATTGAGGGGGGGCTGGCGATTTGGTATCGTTGAGCGTCAGTTCGTCGGGTGAAGCATGTTGTATTCTTGACCGTATCGCAGTGCAATCGCCTGAATTGACGTGGATTGGGACGCGGGAAGTCCGTGGCGGACGCGAGGTGACGGGATGGCGATCTTTGAACGGCCCAAGTCCACGGAAAGACTGCCGACAGACCTGCTTCCCGTGCTGCGCAATTCCGGCATCTTCACCGAGCGCCAGCTCGCCGAGATCAAGGGGAAGATGTTGCGGGGGGAATATCCGCTCGATCCGGTCTCGCTGGCCGAACGGCTGGTGTACGACGAGATTCTCACCATCTA
>JBMFUH010000856.1:0-3450 GCA_049966735.1 Isosphaeraceae bacterium | reverse complement strand
GGTCCGCTGTGCGGACCAATTGCTCTGGCCGTCGGTCCGCACAGCGGACCCTACGCTGAGCGATCGACCCGAAAACCGCTCTAGCTGGGCAATCTGGAAAAAGCTCCGCGCGTTACCGGTCAGCATCCAAGCCCCACAGCGAAGCAGAATCAGCACCCAAACAACTACCTGGCCTGCCCATTCTACGTCTGAGAATAGCAATGGCCTCTTTATGAGCGCTTATATGAGCGTGATTTGCACCATATTCACTTCCCAAGGAAGCATATCCCAATATGAGCCGGTTGCCTAACCACTTGCTCTTACCGACGCCGTTCCCGCGGGATCGCGAAAAGGACACTCCGTCACTGCCTCATGGACGCAACCACGGCCTTGACGTCGTCGCTGTCCACGGGCTGGCCGGCCAGGGTCTTCATGGCGATGCCCATGGCCATGCCGTCCTTGGGCGCGGCCCTGATCTTGTCGTGCACGCCCTCTAGCGCGGCGGCGATCTGCTCCGGGGTGAGCGACGGTGGGACCCAATCGCGAATGAGTGCAAGCTCCTCGGCCGAGAAGGACGTCGGCCCGGCCTTGGCCTCCTTGAGAATGCCCCGCATCTTCTTGACGGCCTCCTCGTCGGAGACCTCCGCGCCGGTTCCCAGGGTGAGCTGGGCAATCCAGTACCGGAGAAACCCGGTCTTGACCGTGTCGCGGGCCTTCATGGCATCGGCAAGCTGAGCCCGCATTCGCTGGACGATCGTCATAACCTGAAACCTCCCTTGATGTCCCGTGAAACCATCTGGATCAGGAAAATCTTTCCCAGGCCGCCGTTTTCCGCCCGGTCCAATTCGATCATCCCGACTCTTCCCACCTTTTTTCAAGGCAAATGCCGTTCTGGCCGATGGGATGAGAGGAAAGTTGGATCTTGAGGTTCATGGAGGATCACACGGTGAATTCCGCAGACAACACCTTTTCGGTCGAGATGATCCGCTGGACGTTCGCGGTCGGCCCCGCGCACAGGGTGGATATCGAGACGCATCTGCTCGACCTGGGACTCGAGATCCAGGCCCGGGGTGACGACACCCTGGTGGTCACCTGGGATGAGCCCGAGGAGGGCATCGACGAGCTGATCGAGGAACTCTGGGCCATCAACGGCGAGCCGTTCGAGATCACCCATGAGGAATTCCATCGGGTCAGCATGCTGAGCTACCACCCCGAGGAGGTCGGCAACGAGACCGAAGGCCAGGTCGATAACGCCGCGGCTTGAGTGAGAAGTCTCGTGCCGACGTTGGCGTCCCAAGTTTGGACCCGAGAAGTGCTCAGGCGGTTCGCGGACCGCCAAAGAGCGGAGCGATTGGCTCGCCGGTGGTCAGCCGGACAGGGCGGTTCAGTCGGTCGCGCAGCTCGGTGGACGGATCGATTCCCAAGCTCTGGTAGATGGTCGCGGCGAAGTCGGCCGGCGAGTACGGCCTGCTTGCGGGGTATGCGCCGATCCGGTCGGACTGACCGATCACCTGGCCCCCTTGCACGCCCCCTCCGGCGAAGATCGCCGAGAAGACCGCGGCCCAGTGATCGCGGCCGTCCCGCGAGTTGTTGTTGCCCGTGCTCGCCCCGATGCGCGGGGTCCGGCCAAACTCGCCGGTCACCACCACCAGCGTCTCATCGAGGATGCCCCGGCTCTCCAGATCGTCGAGCAAGGCCGCGACGCCGCGGTCGAGTGGTGGCAAGAGCCGCCCCTTGAGCGACTTGAAGTTGCCCGAGTGGGTATCCCAGGTCTGCACGCGCCCCATGTTCACCTGGACGATCCCCACGCCGGCCTCCACCAGCCGACGCGCAAGAAGCAGCGACTGACCGTACATGTGCCGGCCGTAGCGGTCGCGCACGCGAGGGTCTTCGCGGTCCAGCTCGAACGCCCGAGAGACTTTCCCCGACAGCAAGAGCGACATGGCGCGCTGGCGCTGCTCGTTCATCGGGTCGTTGCCCGACGCGGCGTGTCCGACCAGGGAGTCGCGCGCGGCGCTCAACTGATCGAGCAGCTCTTGCCGGCGCTCCAGACGCAGGGCGCTGATGCCCACGGGCAAGGAGAGGCTGTCAACGCGGAAGCCCGGGCGGCTGGGGTCCTGGCGGATCTGCCAGGGGTCGTGCCTGGGCCCGAGCATCCCGGCGTGCTGGCCGGGCCAGATGAGCGGGCCTTCCATGAGGAACGTGGGCAGCATCACTCCGCTGGGCACGCCGTCGCGCCGGGGGCGAACATAATCCAGCCCCGCCGCATAGCAGGGGTAGTCGTCTCGGGAGGCGATCTTGTCGAAGAAGGCCCCCGGCTGGGGATGGCCGGTCAACAGTTCGTGGGTTGCATTCAGGTGATTAGTGTAGGGATGAGCAAGAGATCGAACGATCGCCAGTTTCCCGGCGCGGGCCGCCAGCTCGGGGAGATGCTCGCAGACCTGGATGCCCGGCACGGAGGTTGCGATCGGTCGGAATTCGCCGCGGATTCCCTCCGGCGCGTCGGGCTTCATGTCCAGCGAGTCGAGATGACTCAGCCCGCCGGTCAGGAACACGAGGATCATCGAGCGGGCGTGTGGTCCGGAGGCCGTCCCCCCGGTCCCTGGTCGCGCACGGCCCGCCCCGGCGGTCACTCGGCCCGCCAGGATGCCGGTCAGCCCCATTCCCAGATAGGCGGAGAAGCCGACCTGGAGAAACTCCCGCCTCAAGACGCCGCGAGGATGGTTCTGGCTCGCTGTCATGGAGAATCCTCGAACCGATTCAGCCTGATGCCTGCATTCACGGCTGCTCAACAATCGTTGACTTTATCTTGAACCACCCCCGCGGAACAAGGCGAAGCTCATCCCCCTTGTGCGCGTGGTCCCCGATCTGCTTTGATGGTGAGGGAATTCGTGGAGAAAGTCGCCCATGTCCAGATCATCATCCGAGAGTACGCTTCCTGTCGACCTGATCCAGCAGGCCTTGACCGTGATCCAGTCCGATCGACTGCCTTATCTGGCAACCGTCGAGGGAGACCAGCCCAGGTTGCGGCCGATCGCGCCGGTAAAAACGGACGGGTTCATCGTGTACATCGCCAATCTGCGGGCCTACGGCAAGACCTCGGAGATCGAGGCCAACCCGCGCGTCGAGCTGTGCTACCTGGACGGACATAACGACCAGGTGCGGATCACCGGAATCGCCGAGGTCGTCACCGACCCTCAGCTCAAGCAGGAAGTCTGGGCCAGCAGCCCTTATATTCACAAATATATGGGTGATCCTGACAATCCCGATTTCATCCTCTACCGGGTTGTTCCCACCCGGGTCCGGTTCATGAAGGAGTGGGCCCTCACCTATCGCGAGGTGCCGTTTCAACACTTGCACAGGCCAACATAGAGATCGGGCCTCAACATGATGAACACCGCTCTTGCCTCGAGAGCCTGGCCTTGGCTCGTTTGGCTCGTGGTGATCGGTTCGGGATCCGCGGGGGCGTCT
>JBMFUH010000855.1:0-3459 GCA_049966735.1 Isosphaeraceae bacterium | reverse complement strand
GCCCCGACATGGGCCAAGTACCATCCGAAATGAGCGACCAACTTGATCTAGGTCAGGCGCCACGTCGCGTCAGTCGATGATCTGGAATACGAGGATCGAGAAAGGGGGTGCTCCTACTTCCGGACGCCTGTGCAATCCCGCGAATCTCACTCAATGGGACGGTTCGCCAGGTCCCCAATGGTTTGGGCGACCCCCTCATGATCGAAGATCGCGGGGATCCCGCCGGGGCCGACGAATATGGCCACGCCGTCCCGCACGACGAGCGCATCCGGATGATCCACTTCCAGCCGCTCGCCGTTGACCAACGACACCGTGAAGGGATCAGATGTTGGTCCCCGCGAGGTGATTGAGCAAGGACGACTTTCCCGAGCTGACCCTCCCGAAAATGGCAACCTCGAAGCACGGTTTTTCCAGACGGCTGACGATCATTTCCAAGGTCGGGCGATACTCGACAAGCCGCCAGCGGCTCACGACCCGCTCCAGCGTGGAGAGCATCTGGGCGCTTGCCGTGGAGGCATCAAGCCGGGCAAGACGGACAAAGAGGTCGCGTGCCAGTCCCTGCCGGACGTAGCCGCACGCGCGATCGAAGAGCCGCGAGAGATCGTCCTGGATGCGTCTCACCACGGCCTGGCCGCCGGGCCCGAGCGGGCCGTAACCGGCCATCTGACCGGGGCCCATGTCGTCGACGGTGGTCTGGAGGTGAATCAGGCCTGTCTCGACAGACCAGCGCAGGCTTTTCCGGCGGATCTCCAGCGGGATGCCCAGATCCTTCAGGTGGGCAGTCATCGCGGTTCGAATCCGCGCGATGTGATCGCGAATGACGCCGCACTCCGTGGGCGACAGGTCCTTGATCCGTGATGAAAGAGGCGACGGCGTGTCGGCCTGCACGGTCAACGCTTCCAGGTCCGTGAGCCCCTGCTCGATGGCGAGGAAACCGTGCAAGAGATGGCGACGATGACTTTCATTGAGTGCGGACATGGCGGACGGCCCCTGGCGACGCGCAACAAAAAACCCTCGGGAAGGTCCCCGAAGGATCTGGCCGCCAGGTGCGCCCTACCCGAAGGGGGACCTTCCGGTAGGGGTCATCAGCCACGACAGCTTGGAGCCGCGGCGGTTCAGGGCGAACCCCATCGCCACATCTTGATTTTTGCAACGTCCCGCGGGAAATTCAAGCATCCTCATCACCGGCCGTCTCGGCCGTTTCGACACGCTCGAACGTCTGGCCGTGACACGAGGGACAGCCGTTGGGACGGCCGGTTCCGTAGGGAACCTTCCAGGTGTGGCCGCACGTGTTGCACGCGAACGCGCGCGTCGTTGGCATCACCACGGCGCCGCCTTCGATCCGCAGCATGCATCCTTCAATCAGGGTCCGGGCCATTTTCTTCCTGGCGGTCTCGAGAATGCGGCCGAACGTGGCCCTGGAAACGCCCATGCGTTCCGCCGCCGTCGCCTGGTAGAGGCCGTCGTAGTCCGATAACCGCAGGGCCTCGAACTCATCGACCTCCATGACCACCTCGGGCAGGGATCGCCCCGGGACACCGGCCGGTTTGAGTACCGTGAACGCGGGCAAATCGGCGATGCGTCGGCATTGCTTGTGTCGCCCCATGGCATTTCTCCTCTCTTGATTTTGAGCAAATGCCCGTAAATACTCAAGGTCGGGACGGTTGTGAGTTCCGGGGGCTGCATCGGAGGTTTGCTCCGGATGCGGCCCATGGCTGCCGGTCGAGGCTCTTACGAAGACCTGCGCGGGCGGGTCGGCGGATTGGTGACGCTGGCCGCCGAGGCATTGTTCTGCTGAGTAACCGCTGCTGATCCGCTGGCGCTGGCTTCGCCTGAACAGAGGGCGGCGCTGATCAAGCCTAGCTTCTGAAAAGGAGGATCACGATGAAGCATCACGTATCAATGGTGGTCAGTCTGCTTCTGGGGATGGCCCTGGTTGGCTTTGCCCCTTGCCGATTCTCGCAGGCGGCGCCGGCCCCCGGGGAATCTCAGGCGGTGGTCGTTCACCTGTCGCATTTCACGGATGACCTGCACGCGGGATTCATGGCCTTCAAGGTCGCCAATGCGCTCCAGAAGCATGGGGCCAAGGTCACGCTCTTCCTCGACCTTGAGGGAGCCCGGCTGGCACACAGCCACAATAACCTCGCGGTGCGCTGGGGTGAGAGCGACATGACCCTGGGCCAGCTTTTCGATCAGTTTCTGAAGGCTGGCGGCAAGGTCATCGTCTGCCCTCACTGCGCGCATCACGTGGGAGTGGCCGACGAGACCCTGCGGAATGGTGTCGTGATCGCCACCGAGGATCAGATCGCCGCGGCCATGCTCGAGGCGGCGAAGGTCATCGATTACTGACCGTCTCCACGCTCCGGCGGCCCGATGACCCGCGATAAGGCCGCCGGAGCGCTTATCCGCTCCGGAGAATCGCGGGAGGAGAATGAACTGATGAGCGAGAGCACAACTCCGCGGATGCCGCTTCTCGAGCGGCCAGCCCCGGAATTCGAGGCGAGGACGACCCACGGCCCCAAGAAACTCAGCGATTACCGAGGCCGCTGGCTGATCCTCTTCTCGCACCCCTCAGACTTCACGCCGGTTTGCACCACGGAATTCATCGCGTTCGCCCGGGCGCATGACAAGTTCCAGGCTCGCGGCTGCGACCTGCTCGGCCTGTCGGTCGACAGCGTCTTCTCACACCTGGCCTGGGTGCGGAACATTGAGGAGAAGTTCGGCGTCTCGATCCCCTTCCCGGTCATCGACGACCTGTCGATGGCAGTGGCCCACGCCTACGGGATGATTCAACCCGGGGCGAGTGACACATCGGCGGTACGAGCGGTTTTCGTCATCGACCCGGAAGGCATCCTCAAGGCCATGGTCTATTATCCCATGTCCAACGGGCGGTCGGTTGCCGAGATTCTCAGGCTGCTCGAAGCCTTGCAGACCACCCAGAAGCATCAGGTTGCCACGCCCGAAGCGTGGCGCTCCGGTGATCCGGTCATCGTGCCACCGCCGAAGACGGTCGCGGATGCCAAGTCTCGAGTGAATGAAGGCTACGATTACGTCGACTGGTACTTCTGCAAGAAGCCCCTCTGAGACGTGACTGGCCGGTGGGCTGCCAGGGGGTGATCGGGTCATGGCGACCGTGCTCTGGATTGTGGTTAGTGGGCTGCTCATGTGCGCCATCGCCCTGGTTGGCGGGTTGACGCTGTTCTTTTCCGAGCGTGTCCTCGGCATGTTGGTGCTACCCATGGTGGCCCTCTCGGCCGGGGCCTTGCTGGGCGGAGCCCTGTTCCACATGCTTCCGGCCGGCGTGGAGGCGATGGGTCCAGGAATGGCGGTATGGGTCTGGACGGCGGTCGGATTCATCGTCTTCCTCGTCCTGGAGCAGTTCCTGCACTGGCACCACTGCCACAAGCTCGTTCACGACCACAAGGCTCCCAGGACCTGGCTCCTGTTGCTCGCGGACAG
>JBMFUH010000854.1:0-3463 GCA_049966735.1 Isosphaeraceae bacterium | reverse complement strand
GGCGTTCGACCCGGGCGATGCGTTGCTCCGCCATTCGATTCAGCTCCGCGCCGCCGAATTCCAGGTCGTGGCGAGCGTCCGGAAAATCGGCGGGAACTTTGAGCCAGGGGGCCGGCCGATTGAGCGCTTTGTGCTCGCCCGGGCATGCTGCCAGACCGACATTGGCCAGGCTGGACCAGGCCCGGAACGATTCGTTGCAAAACTTGCATGATACGTCCCGGTCGAGCATCTCGGCCAAGACCCGCACCCTGGACCCACATCCGGGGCAGGTCATCAGTACGTATCTGGGCATTTGAAAAACATGGTTGCACACCTTGCAGCGAGAGAGCTTCCCGAGAAGTTCTCGATAAGCCGGGCCTCGGTGCTGGCAGTTCGGACATTGCATCCTGACGGTCGATTTGGTGGTGGAGCACGTCATGTCACATCTCTCCTCGTTACGTACTCTGGGCATCGGCGTCGTCGCGAAGGCCCCGGCCATCGGGACGTCGTGGCAGTTCTCGTGCGGTTGCGGGCGGGTCTGGGTTTCGTTCTACGTCGATTCGGGTCAGCCGGTGACGCCCTGAGACGCGGTCAGGGCCACGGGGTCGGGAGAGAGTCTCGCTTCGAGTTGGGCGATCCGTTCCCTCAGGGCGATCAACTCGGATTGCTGTTCTCGAGGCAAGGGTTTCGATTGAAACTCCGAGTTTGACGTCCACCAATCCATACCCATTTCACGTGCTTTCTCGACCGAGGCGACCACGAGACGGATCTGGATCGTGAGCAGCTCGATGTCAACCAGCTTGATCTTGATATCGCCCGCGATGACGAGCCCTTTGTCGAGCACGCGCTCGAGGACGTCCGCCAGGGTGGCGGAGTGGATCGAATGATTGGCGGAGCGATTGACGACTTCGGTGGCCATTGGAGGATCGCGAACAGGGGCGAACCGGGTCGACAGAGGTTCCACGCCTGGGTCGACGGGCTCGGGGATCAACGGGCCTTTTTGTCTCGAGGACGAACCGGCAGGCAAGGCCGCGGAGTGTTGCCGCTCCGGGAACCCCAGGTGGGAATTGCCCGCAGCATCTGAGTGCGGCCATCGAAGCAGGCCCGGCGAAACGCCGACCCGCTGAGCGACGTCGCGATGTCATGAAATGACTTGAGTGCCATGCTGTTTCTCCTTTCTCAATCACCTTGTACAACTCGGGGAGGGCGAGCCTCTTGGCGAGCCCCAGGGAAGACGGGCTCAGCAGGAGCTTCGCCCTCCCAGAATCACGATAGGCCAATCAAGATTCGACGGCGATGACGCCCCGGCCCTGGCAGCGCAGGCAGACCATGCCGCTGGAGCCGTCGGACGCGCGTCCCCGGCATTCCGGACAGAGGGCTGTCGGGCCCTCCGGCGCGGCGACGACTCCTGCTCCACCGCAGACGGGACAACGGTATGTCTTGTAGCTGCCGTCGCCTCCACAGTAGGCGCACGGCACGTGCGGCAAGGGCGCGAGCACGCGTCCCTCGCCCTGGCAAGCACCGCATGTCGACACCTGCGACATGACATTGAACGGGTCGGTGCCCTTCCCCTTGCAAAACGCGCAGGGGACGTATTCGTGGTGCTTCGTGGAATGAGAAGCCGTCATTGCAGCGCCCATGCGATTTCTCCAGTCAGAGTGTCAACGATGGAAGGGGGGCCGGCATCGCGGACGGCCCATTCTCCTCGACCCCGAGGCAAGGGGAACCTTCCGTGATCAGAGCAACTTTCCCAGAGGTCCGAGGTCCAGGTTGAGCTCTTCCTCGGCCAGTCCAAACTGTTCCCGGAGCAGCTTCATCTGCGTGCTCAGTTGCAAGAATGTCATGCCGAGCCGCTCGACGTCGTCGTCGCTGAGCGACCCGGCTTCGATCCGGCGGATGGCCTGACGCTCGAGGAGCTGGCGAATCAACTCGATAAGGGTCAGAACCAGCTTGCCCAGGCCATTCTGGATGTTGTCCGGGCGCAAGACCACCCTCGAACCGCAGGGATTCGGAGGAGTCAACGCCGCGGCGAACCGTTCCAGGTTGAATGCCGGGGCGGGGGCGATTTCCATCTCCGCGGTCATGATGCTGTCCCGCAAGGTTGGAGGGCTGACTCTCGTTTCCAGCGATAAGCCGTCTCCACCGAAGTCAGAAGTAATTGCAAGTTGAGGTACACGAGGTCGACGTCGGCGACCGAGATGATCACCTCTCCCGCCACGACCACTCCCTTGTTGAGCACGCGGTCGAGCGTCTCGCACAGCGAGATCCGCTTTTCCGGGTCAAGTGCGATTTCCGGCTCGGCCGCCAGTGCATCGGTGGGAACCATGATGTCAGCTTATATTCAGAAGTCGTTGGTAGATGCCCCGGGCCAGCCGGAACTCGCCATTCTGCTCGTATTTTTGCGCGATCGCCATGAGCCGGTCACTGGCCAGAACGGCCTGATCCGTGCCGTCGTGGTCCTTCGTCAGCTCGAAGTACAGCTCGACCGCCTGCCGCAGCGCGCCAGTGCGGGCGTACATGTCGGCCATGCCGAGCAGGTGGTCCAGGACCCGCTTGCGCTGGGGCGAGAGCGATTCCACCAGATCAACGGGCGGCTGGAGCGGCGGGATGACCACCGGGGCGACCATTCGCGGTTCGGCAAGGGCGCAGTCCTGTTCTTCCTGGACCTCGATCTCGTCCGTCTCGGAATCCAGCGCGACCGCGGGATCATCGTGAAGCAACGTGGAGGGGCTCACCGGATCACTCCTTTTGGTTTGAGTCGGTGCCGTTGGACCTGCCATTGCATGCCCATTCCGGCTGCCGGTTGGTTGTTTGGTTCGCATGTCATGAAGGTATCAGGAGGACCTTTCCTCCCCTGTCGGTTCGAGTTCTGAATAGGGCAGATACTCGTAGGGGCCGTCATCATCGTCGTCCTCGTCGAGGGCGTCGTCCTCGTCGTCCGCGGCGTCGCCGACGTCTTCGTTGTGGGCTTCGAGTGCATCGAGCCTGTCCAGCAGTTCGCTCTCGCGATCGTCGAAGGTGGCCTCGTCGATGGCCCCGGTCTCCAGCGAGAGGTAAAGCTGGCTCAGGTCGTTGCGGATTCGTTCTGCTTCCTGTTCCTGCTCCTGGATGGCCGCGTTGTAAATCTCGCGAAAGACCAAGAGGAGGGACTTGAAGGGAAACAGGAGGGCGTCATCCACCACGAGCATGGGATTGTTTCCTTGGGGAGGTCAGGAAAGCTGGAGCCTGATCTCGACGAAGTTGTGGGGCGGCCAGGGGCCGTTGATGTCGAACGCGAAGTTGTTGTCGAATCGGCGCGCGACCTCGAGCACTCCCTGTTCGAAGCCATGGAGCCGCTCGCGCTCGACCAGGCAGGCCAGGTTGACCACGTCGCGTTCCGACCGGGGAGGGTTGGACTGGATCTCGACGGTATGCGAGCCCAGCGCCTGGGTGATGCGCTCGAGATGAGCCTCGCGATTGGCGTTCAGCAATCGGTCGAACGTTC
>JBMFUH010000853.1:0-3469 GCA_049966735.1 Isosphaeraceae bacterium | reverse complement strand
GGACGACAAAATCGTTCCCCGGGGAAAGTACGGATTCGTCGAGTTGTACTGCGATGAGAAGGACTGCGACTGTCGTCGAGTGCTCATCTACGTGGTCGAGGAGAGGACGCCGAAAAAGGTGTGGGCGACCATCAACTTCGGCTGGGACCCACGTGGCGAGTGGGCCAAAATGGAGAAGCACAAGGTTGTACCCTCCGGCGCCTTCCTCGATCCGATCAATCCGCAGTCGGAATACGCGGAGAAGTTCCTCGATTTGTTCAAGTCCATGATCGCCAACGATTCAGCCTACGTGGAGCGACTCAAGAGGCACTATGCCCTCGTCAAGGAGTCGCTGGGGCCTCGCGGGAAATCGTGGGAGAGGCCAGACCCCGAAAGACGAGCCAGGCGGCCCAAGCCGGAGGTGCTCTCGAGGCGAAGGAAGCATCGATAGCCGACATCACCAATGGGACCCGGCTCAGGATAAGATGTGCGGATTCCCATGTTCAACCTGGAATAGCCATGGCGACCGTCACGCAACCAACGTCGGTTTCTCCCCGGCCCGGTCTCGATCTTTATCGGATGACCGTGGACGAGTACGAGCGGCTCGCGGAGGCCGCGATCCTCGTCGATCCCCGGGTCGAGCTGATCGATGGCTATCTGGTGCGGAAGATGACCAAGAATCCGCCTCACGTGATCGCCGTCGAAGGGACCCGCGACGCCTTGCTCTCTTTGGCGTTGCCCGGCTGGCGGGTGATGGTCCAGGACCCTGTTCGTATCCCTGAGTTCGATGAGCCCGAACCGGATGTCACGCTGGCGAGAGGATCGCGAGAGAATTACAGGCGCCGCCACCCAGGCCCGGGCGACATTGGCCTGATCGTTGAGGTCGCCGATTCCAGTCTGGCCATCGATCGGACAGAGAAGCTGACCGCGTACGCGCGGGCCGGAATTCCACGGTACTGGATCGTCAATCTGGTTGACGGAGTCATCGAGACGTACTGGAACCCGCTTTCAACTGGCCAATATCAACATTCAAAAGTCTATCACTCCGGCGACCACGTGCCAGTTGTGATCGACGGGCAAGAAGTCGGTCGGATCGCCGTCTCCGACATTCTCGCCTGAGGATCGGCTACACGTCCTCTCACGGCGGCCCGATCTCGCCGCCGAACGCGTACCAGCCGATGCAGGCCCAGTCGCCGCCCTGGTTGTCCAGGCCGATCGTGTGCCGGCCCGGAGGGATCGTCAGAGTAAACGTCCGGTCGTACTCGGGAACCGCGGCGTCGTTCTTGCCGTCGCGATCGGGCAGGTCAATCGCGGGTTCGGCCTTGCCGTCGATCGTCCAGACCAGGCGCGCGCCGAGCGTGGCCACGCCCCGAACGTGAATCAGGATCGTCCCGCCCCGCGGCATGTTCACCAGGAACCGCGGCGGATCGCGCAATTCCTGATGAAGCTTGCCCTGAAGCATTCCCGGCAGCGCCCACTGGTCGCGAACCAGGCCGCCCGGCTCGACCACAAACTCATCGCGGGCCGGCCGCGCCCACTGCCGCGCAGGGACGATCCGCCGGCCGTGCAGCTTGACCTCCGGCAGCGCGTCGTAGTCGAGGATCGCGACGCTGTAGGCCTCGACGAGCGGTACTTCCACGGTCACGCAGTTGCCCGAATGATGAGCCGAGCCCGGCCTCTCGCCCGGCCAGTCCGGCGAGACGACCCGCACACGCTTCGGCGCGCGGTCGACCGGCAAGCGAACGATAACCTTCTCCCGGGGCACGAGTTTGCCATCGTCAATTCTACGATTAATCACATGAAGCATCAAAGCCGGAGGCGAGGCCTTCTTCCAGAGGGCCAGGCTCAAGAGCGGCTCGTCGGTCTCGATCGGCTCGAAGCCCAGCACCTGGCCGTCGAGATAAAGGTCCTCGTGCCGGTGGTAGAACGCGCTCTGGCGAGCCACTTCGGCCAGCGTGCCGTCTTGCCGGGCGTCGTTGCCCATCGGTCCGTGGACGGGGAAGGCGAAGAATCCCCCCGCGGCATAGATTTCCGCGCCCCGGACGCGCATCCAGATCTTACGGTCGTCCGGCGTGATCTCCATCCAGGGAAAGCCGCCAAAGCCCCAGTCGTGAAAGAGGACGACGGGCAGCTTGTGCCCCGCCAGCCCTTGACCGGCGATCACGGTCGAGCTCCAGTCCTCGAGCTGGCTTTCCGAGAGATCGACGCGGCCCTTCGTGGTTTTCCAGTTGCCCCAGACGCCCAGAACCTGAAGATCGACGTACCGCGCCAGGCCGTTGGCACTGATCAGGACGCGCCGGCCTCGCGCCGCGGCATGAGCCCGGATCGCGTCAGTGAGCTTCTTCCAGGCACGGTCGTCCCGCTGTTCGCGGCAGGCGTGCCACAGGGCGGCCAGCGGGTTCTTCTCCGAGTGTGGCCTCGTACTCAAGCCGCCTGATTTCAGGAAAGCCCGGTACTGGAAGGTCGCCATGGTTCCATCGGGGGCGACGGTCTTGTCGGCCAGGTCGATCTGGAACGTCTGACGCCACCGCGCATCGCTCGTCGACCAGCCTTGCTTGCCGAAGCGATCGAGCAGGAACCGGCGAAAGTCGGCGACCGAATGATCGTCGAATCCCTCGTCCTCCTGGAGGGCCGCGGAGATCTCGTCCATGAACAGGTAGTCGGCGCCGGCGTCGATCTGCGTCTTGCACGAGGAGAGCAGATAGTCGAGATAGGCGGGGCTGGAGAGCGAGCCATGACGGCAGTTGGGCTTGTTCCAGGCCGCGATGAGCTGCCCGGCCGGTCCGCGCGTGGCCATGTCGAGCACCTGGGCATCGTTCAGGCCGTTCTCGCCGTGATAGAGGGCTGAGCAGGTGATCCCGCCGCCGAACAGCGACCCCAGCGCGTGGGCACGGGGAACGATCCAGGCCAGGCGGGAATAATCGGGCGGAGTGCCCCATTTGAACCAGGCGCGGATGAGCATGTCGGACCCGGCCTTGCGGGCGAGCGCGAGACCCTCCTTGGAGAGGATGGCCTCGTTCATCGTGTAGACGATGGCCCGGTTCACGTCGGCAACCGGTCGAGCGTGGCGGAGCGTCGCCGGGAAATCGGGCAAGGCTTTGGTCCAGTATTCCTCGGGCTCCGGAGCGATCGACCGAAATCCGGCGACGAGCGCCCGGCCCATCTCCGCCAGCCGCGCCACCCTGGCCTCGGCCGCTTGCGGATCGTCAGGCAAAGGGGCCAGCCAGGCCCAGAGGCCCTGGGTTGCTGTCCGCGAGGGTGCGATCCCCGGATAGAAATAGAGCGCATGGCCGTCGTATCGTTGCAGGAACGTATGAGCCGCGCTCCAGCGCTCGGCCCCGCCGACCCGCACGACGCCCAGCGCGAACCCGGCCTGACTGCTCCCGGCGAGGATGGCGGGATGACGCGCACTGAGCCGGCTGGCCGTATCGCCCCGATTTCCCCAGGCCGAGACGCCGGCATAGGCTTCCCGTTCGCCGAGATTGGCGAT
>JBMFUH010000852.1:0-3474 GCA_049966735.1 Isosphaeraceae bacterium | reverse complement strand
GCGAACAATCTCAAGCAAATCGGCCTGGCCTTGCATAGCTACGAGGAGGCGAACCGGTCGTTCCCTCTTAACTGGAGAGATCCGAGGGTCGACCCCGTCCTCGGGCCTCCCTTTTACGTTGGCGGCGATGGTCGCCCCTTTTCGGCTCTGACCCGGCTGCTCTCCAACCTGGACCAGAGGGCCCTTTTCGACTCGATCAACTTCAACGTCGAGACCTTCCCGACCGAAAATGGCTCGGGTTTTCCGTTCCCGCAGAACCTGACGGCTTACGGGACCCGCGTAGCCGTCTTCCTCTGTCCGTCCGACTCTGCTTCCATGCCAACCCCGTACGGTTGCAATTACCGGGGGAGTTACGGGGTCGGCCCCTGGGTCGCCACGACTCGCGAATCGTACGACAGCGGCAACGGCTTCTACTCGTTCCCCGGGGTACTTGGACCTGAGTCGTTCCCCGACGGTCTCTCCCACACGGTCGCTTACAGCGAGCGGCTCCGCGGGACCGGGAGGGGGGCTTGGCCCAGCCCGGCGCGAGATTTCGGCGACATTCAGGTGATGGTCACCTGCGTTACGGGGGGCGCCGATACCGCGCTGGAATGTTGCCAGGTGGCCGCTGCAGTGAATTTCCCTGCCTACCGAATGGCTGGGTTTACCTGGTTCTATGGCGATTTCGAGTGCACGGCCTATAACCATGCGCAGGAGCCAAACGGTCGGATCCCCGACGCGATCACGGCCGGCTCGTTCTGCGGAATCGCCACCGCCCGGAGCCTTCATCCGGGCGGCGTCAACGGCCTGATGGCCGACGGGTCGGTTCATTTTTTCAAGGACACTACTACACGCAGCGTCTGGCGCGCCCTCGGGACGAGAAACGGCGACGAACTGGTCGAGTGATGCCGTGCTCGGATCGCTCGCTCGCCCCGTCCTGACGTCGGGATTGGGTGCCTACCGAGTGAGAATTTGTGGATGGAGCTGATACTATTACTAGCGTTCGTTCATTTTGCCTGACGGCGGGGCCGGCCGCTCTGGGGGCCGCGCTGATCTTGTCGTCGTCCATCGTTGCGGTTGCCGCATGGGACCGCGTCCCTCTCGGGGTTGATCTTCTCGCTCAGTCGCGCGGGAGCAATCAGTGCAGCTCCCTGGCCCAGTGGTCCTGTAATGGGCTGGAGGGCAACCCGCCGTGCGCGGTGCCGAACGCGGACTGTACCACCTGCGCACTGAATACTTACACGGTTGGAATCCCCGGCATGCAGGGGGGCTACAACGCGGGAACGCCCCAGGGCGGGTGGTGCGGGGCCAATTGGAGTGGCTACTGCGATCCCAACCTCCACTGCTACAAAGTGAAGACGAACGGCACGAACTGCGCCTTGCCTCCAGGATCGCCGACCGTTCAGTAATAGCTGCGTGAGTTCGTGAGCCGGGTCCGGCGGAGGACGTGAGAACCATTGGGCTCCCTGGCCCTGGAGGTTCCCTTGACCCGTGTCCCTCGCGCCCAACCGCCCGGAGTCGGGCTACACAGCGTTTCGGGTTCCGGCGGAGCTTGAAGGGCGTCCTTTGGTCCGACCCCCCAGCGGCTCCGCCCGAGCCTGTGAGAGCCACCGGCTGGCCGCCTAATTCAGGTTTCGATGGCGCTGTCCTATACCGTCACCGTTTCCGGGAGAACCACATGCTCTCCATACTGATGTTGGCATGGCTGGCGGTGCCAGCCGCCGGGGAAGCCCCGCCCAGGAGTGCGGCTCAGTCGCTGATTGACGTGATCGAGTCCCTCCAGCAGCCGATAGAGGACTTCCACTGCGAGTACGAGGGAACGATCCGATTCAAGGGGAAGTCCGCCGAGAAGCAGGAACTAGGTGAGGGCGGACTCGCCGACTCGTTCAGCGCGACCTTCGACTGGAGGAGGGGTGGGGACACCCGCAGTGACGGGCTGCACCGCAGGGGACGCAACGGGACCATCACACGCGAGACGCTGGTCGTGCGCGTTCGTGAAGGTCGGGCCGAGCAGTATCACCGACTCAACGACGCCCCGCTGGGTTATGCGGTCGTCCAGAGCCCGAACGATGTTAACTCCTGGCAGGAAGGTTGCTTCGGACAGATTTTCTTGCTCGACAAGATCAAACGCGACCTGGCCAAAGCCGACCTGCTTGCTTCGGTCCATGACGATCAACTCGACGGGCGCCCCATGAAGGTGCTGGACTTCGTTCTCAAAGGCCGCCCCACCTGGCTGATCTTTCGTTACTGGATCGACCTGGGGCGGAGCGGACATGTCGTGAGGCAAGAAACTTATGATCCCAGTCACGTTATGGACTCGCGATGGGACATCAAGCTCGCCCCATTTGACGTGGGAGGCAGCGAGGTCTGGATGCCCGTCTCAGGCGAGATGGTGAGTTACGCAGCGGTTGAGGACCACAAGCCGGTCACTTCCAAGGAGCCGACGGTCACCGAGACGGTCTACGTCGTGGACGGGACGATGCAATTCAACATGCACCCGGGCCGTGAGATCTTCACCATGAAGTACAAGCCGGGCACACCCGTCTCCGACAACCTGCGCAAGCTGCAGTACGAGTTCGGCCAGCAGAAGATGAGCCCGAAACCGACGAAGGCCGAGGCGGAGACGATGCTGAAAGATCAGCTTGCGCAGGCGGAGAAGCAAAAGTCCACGCTCGTGATGGCGCAGACGTCGGAGGGCATCGATTGGTATGCGTGGTTGGCGTGGGGCTTCGCCGCGCTGGTCGTCATCTCGCTGGCTGCCCTCTGGATTCAGCGGCGGGCTCGATGAGCGCTGCGCAGGAGTCGATATGTCGATATCGCGATGAGGCGGACGATGCGAATGACGCCCGGAAAGCGGATCGGTGGTCTCGCTTTCGGCCTGGCAGGCCTGATCGGCCTTTCCGCTCTTGCCCTGTTCAGCCGCGCCGCGGAGCAGCAAGGGCAGACGAGACTTGATTGCGGCGTCAATGCGCTCTTCGTCTTGCTGCACTTCGAAGGACATCCCGTCCCGTACGATCGCCTCGAATCGGCGTTGCCGCCACGTCGGCCTGACGGATACTCCATGGCGGAGCTGTCGGCCGCGGCGCGGGCGCTTGGGCTGCCCCTCGATGGCGTGAAGTTCGTCAAGGGAGACAAGCCGCTCGACCGGCCGGCGATCGCGCTTTTCCAGAATGCCAGGGGCGACCACTTCGCCGTTTTGCGACCGGTCGGCACCACGGGAACGATGGTCCAGGTGATCGACCCGCCGCACGTGCCCGCGATCATGGACTACGATCGCATTCTCGGCTCCAAAGGTTGGACCGGCCGCATTCTGCTGCCCAGCCCCCCCCTGGTACCAGCGCCGGACAACCCTTCCCGCCGTGGCGGGCGTCGGTGTAGCTGTCTATTTTCGCTGAGTTCGAGTTTCGCACTTTCAAAGGGAGGGCTACTGAACAAAAGTCGCGTCGGCTTCCCCGCGATTTCTTGGCATCATGCCTGGGTCGTGATGGGCTAATG
>JBMFUH010000851.1:0-3478 GCA_049966735.1 Isosphaeraceae bacterium | reverse complement strand
ATCGATCAGGCGATCGCCTTCTTCACGGGGGTGATTCACGCCAAGAACGACGACCCGCTGCCCTACGTGCTCCGTGCCCGGGTCTGGGAAGCCAAGAACGAGCTGGACATCGCTCTGCGCGACCTGGACGACGCTTTGCGCCTCGACCCGACCCACGCTTGGGCTTATAACTGGCGGGGAATTCTCTGGAGACACAAGCATGCCTATGACAAGGCAATCGCCGACCACACGCTGGCAATCAACCTGGAGCCCAACGATTTTCATTCCTACGTCAATCGGGCGTTGGTCTTCATGGACATGAACGATTTTGACAAGGCCATCGACGATTTGAATCAGGCGAATCGTTTCGATCCCGAAAATAGCAAATTGTTCAACAAGCGTGGCTGGGCGTGGTACTGCAAAGACGAGTTCGACAAGGCCATCGGCGATTATACCCAGGCCATCAGTCTGGACGCTCAAATCGAAGAAACTTATGTCAACCGGGGCATGGCTTGGTTCGCCAAGCAGGAATACGACAAGGCGATCGCGGATTATGATCACGCGCTCAAACTCGACCCCTCCGACGCGTATGCCTACAACGATCGGGGATGGGCATGGGAGTCCAAGCAGGAGCATGACAAGGCGATCGCGGATTTCGACATGGCCCTCAAGTGCCGTCCTCCGTTCGTCCGGGCGCTCACCAATCGCGGTATCGCCCGAGTCGCGAAAAAGGAGTTCCAAAAAGCCCTCGATGACTACAATCAAGCTCTGGAGATCGACCCGGCTCGGGAACGGTCTCTCACCTATCGAGGGATCGCCTTGACTGTTCTGGGCAAGTACGACCGCGCGATCGCCGATTTCGACGCCGCGCTCAAGGCGGCCCCGACTGCCATCTGGCCGCGCTACAATCGCCTCGTCGCCTACCTGAGCGCGGGCCGTCCGGAAGCCCTGGCCGAGGCGCGGAAACTCCTGCAGCAGGTGGGATGGAATCACGAACTGGCGATCCACACCGCTTTGCTGGGTCACTATTCCGCGATCCGCAGTGGGCAAATCGCCGAATCGCAACAGTTTCTCAAAGACGCCGCCGCTCATGGCAACACCAGGCAATGGTCCTATCAGGTCGTACGGTTTCTCCGAGGAGAAATCCAGGAACCAGAACTCCTGGGCTCGGCCACGCGTCCCGATCAGCAAACCGAGGCGCACTCGTTCCTTGGCCTGCACGACTCGCTGACCGGTCACCCCGACAAGGCGCTGTCGCATTTCCGCTGGGTGAAGCAAAACGGACAGACCAGCAACGCGGGCTATGAACTCTCCTCCGCGGAGCTTGATCGGATTGAGAATCAGAATCAGAGCAGGGCCTCGCGCGGCTCCGGGGCTCCCCTGGACTTTATCGGCCAGCGCGGCCCGCAGGCGCAGGCTCGGTTCCGACGACTGAACTGATTCCAGGCCGGTCCTCGACAGGAGCCACCTTCTGGGAGCTCACCCCGACCACGGTGTGAGCTCCTTTCTTTTGCCCCGGAGGGCCCAAGATCCATGGCCAGGAGCGGTCCATGGAAACAGTAGGTCGGACATTCCTGTCCGACCGGGACGGACGAGAATGTCCGTCCTCCATTGGAATTGACTCCGTGGAACCCTCTTTTCATTCTCTACCGGTGCTAACTGCCCTGAGGGAGATCAGCCCCGCTTTCCAAAGCCTCGGCCCGTCGCATAGGGAATCCAGAAGATGGTGAAGTCGACGATCAAGTGCTGGCCAAACGGGTCGAGGATCAAGAGATCGTTGTTGTTCAGCCCAGTGGTATTCGTTGTATTGATCGAGAAGTAACCCTGGGCGTTGGTGGCGACGGCGGGGCCCGTGAATTTGTACGTCTCGGTTCCCCCGGGAAGCCTCGAGGTCCGATTGTCCTCGATCACCAGGCTGCCTGGCGTGGTGCGCCCGAGGATCGTCACATTCTTCTGGAAAGTCGCCGCGCCGGAAATGGTCGGTCCCGAGTAATGAATCTGATCCTGGGGCGCCAGCGTGAGTTTGACTCTGAGCGGCATCCTCGGCGTCAAGGGTGTCATGTTGCGCATGAGCGCCTTGGCGTCGTAGATGTTAATGAATCCGTTCTGGTTGAAATCCGCCGCGGGGTTGTAGTTCGGTTGACCAATATGGGACATATAACTGGGCGCGAAGGCCTGCAGGTCGGCAAGATTGACCTTGCCGTCGCCGTTGATGTCGCCGACCAGGGTCGTTTCCGCCTGATATGTGCCGGTCGTCTGGCTGCGCCCGGTCACGTCCGTGGAGAGCAATCCCGGCGTCCGGTCTTTCGCGAACGCGACGGCTTGCCCCGACACGCCAGGGCGAAACGGCCGACCATGCCTCACGGGCAAGGGCTGACCGGCCGCGCCAGCAGCGGCCACGATGCGGGGATCGAGCGAGCTGCTCGAACTGGGTCGAATAAACAGGCCGAAGATCGTGGAGTGCTTTTGCGGAGTGATGTTCGCCGGCGCGACGTGCGCCGACGTCCGACTGACTTGATGTGGCCGTGTGACCGAGCCCGTGGCAATCCCGATCACGTTGGCTGGAGAAGCTCCGTTCAGACACAGTCGGTGCTCGAGAGCCTCAACCACGAAGAACTGGCGGCTCATCCGACGACTGGCCATGGACAACCCTCCGTGGTCCCACCAGGAATCAAGGAACACAACGCCGTTTTTTCTTATCGGCGGGTTGTGCTCCATGATCGATCTGGTGTTGACCCTGCCCATGGCGCCGGACTGCTTATTCGGCAGAACCCTTTTTCTCCTTGTCCACGCGTGCCTGTTCCGGACGAACGTGGACACCCTCCGCGATCCCGGGGGTGATCTGCAAGACGACGTCGTCGTTGTCATGCAGACCGCTGAGTATTTCGGCGTTGCGGCCGTCGTCCTTGCCGATCTGAACCGGGACCTTGTTGACCTTGCCGTCTCGAACCACGAAGACGGCCCCCACACCCTTGCCGTTCTGCTCGATCAAGCAAGTGGCTGGGATGATCAGGTTTTTCGAGGGGGGTTCGAGCACGATCAGGGCCTGGCCGTACATGCCGTCCCGCAGAACACCGTCAGGATTGAGCAGGTCAATCTCGACGCGCATGGTCCTGGTTCTGAGATCCTCGGCTTCGGCCATCCGGCTCACCGTGCCGGGAAAGACCCGGCCCGCCAGAGCCGAGATGCGTACCGTCGCGGGATCGCCAACATTGCAGTACGGAGAATCCTTGTCCGGAACGAGCACGATCGTCCGGAACCTGTCAGTCCGGGAGACCGTGAGGAGCGGCTCTTGCTTCGCATTGGTGGCCGCTTGGATGAAAGCGCCAATATGAACGCCGTCGCCGCGGGTCGTGACGACCCCGTCAAAGGGCGCCTCGATTTTGGTGTAGTCGGCGAACACTTTCGCCTTATCCAGGTCAGCCTGGCGGACTTTGGTTTCCACCCGGGCAGTCGCCAAGTCGGCGTTGGCGAGTTCGAGGGCCGCCTTTGCCTCGTC
>JBMFUH010000850.1:0-3483 GCA_049966735.1 Isosphaeraceae bacterium | reverse complement strand
GGCGTGCCGCCGTCATAGAGCGTCCAGGTCTGCACGCCATTTTCGTCCATGCCGATCCGATTGCCAAGGGCATCGTACGTGAAAGTCGCCTGGGCGAGGACCGTCCCGGAGGAGTTCTACTCCACGGCGCTGGTCATCAGGTTGCGGAAATCATACGTGTACGTCCACACGTCGCCGGACGACGTTTGCGTGGCCGTGAGCATGTTGCCGTCGGCGTCGTAGGTGTACGTATACCCCGGCGACGCCGTTTGCTCGTTGCCGGTGCTCGTCGTGTAGCCCGTGCCGGTCTGGTTGCCATTGGCGTCCCAACTGAACGTCTCATTGGCGAACGAGCCATTCGTGTGCGTCACGCTCGTGAGCTGGTTGTTGTTGGTGTAGCCGTAGGTGAGCGTGTCGGTCGAGGAACCCGAGTTCCAGCTCCGCGTCTCCTGCGTCACGCGTCCCGCCAGGTCGTAGCCGTAGTCGAGCGTCACCGAAGGCAAGCCCGTCGTCCCGGCGTCGGCCTGGCTGGTGAGCCAGGCGTTGTCGTTGTAGCCGTACTGATAGGAACTGAAGAGAGCTTAAATTGAGCCGTTGGCACCGGTCTCGGCCGAGCGCTTTGAATCGCGATCCCTTGATTCAGGAGCCCCGGTCTGATCGAATGTTTGTGGCAAGCGACGGGGGCCGGATTGTCCGTGCCGTGGTCGTGAAGTTGGTGATATCGCGCCAGGCTTGCCGGCGGGAGGACCGCGGATGATCGTCGGGGTACCCAGGGAAATCAAGGCTGACGAATATCGGGTGGCCATGCTGCCGGTCGGTGCCGAGGAACTCACCATCGCCGGCCACACGGTCCTCTTCGAGGCCGGCGCCGGTCAAGGGAGCGGGATTGTCGACGCGCTCTACGCCTCGGCCGGCGCCACGATCGTCGAGAGCGCCCTAGAAATCTGGTCCAGGGCTGATCTGATTGTGAAGGTGAAGGAACCGCAGCCCTCGGAGTGGCCCTTGCTCTGCGGCGGCCAGGTTGTCTTCACGTACTTTCACTTCGCGGCCGATGAGCCGCTGACCCGGGCGATCCTCGACAGCGGGATCACGGCCATCGCTTACGAGACCCTGCGCGACCCGCGAGGCGGTCTCCCCTTGCTCACGCCGATGAGCGAGGTGGCCGGAAGAATGAGCATCCAGGAAGGAGCCAAGTTTCTCGAGCGGCCGCAGGAGGGGCGCGGCATCCTCCTGGCCGGAGTGCCGGGGGTGGCGCCGGCCGAGGTCGCGATCCTGGGCGGCGGGGTGGTCGGTTCGAATGCCGCCAAGGTCGCCGCGGGGCTGGGGGCGAACGTCCGAATCCTCGACGTCAATCTCGACCGGCTTCGCTACCTGGACGACATCATGCCGCCCAACGTGACCACGCTCTATTCCGACCGGCACACGATTCTCGAATCCATCGAGCGGGCCGACCTGGTCGTGGGCGCGGTCCTGATCACCGGCGCCCGGACGCCTCGACTGGTCCGCCGGCAAGACCTGGCGACGATGAAGACCGGCGCGGTGATCGTCGACGTGGCCATTGATCAGGGGGGATGCGTGGAGACCAGCCGGCCCACGACGCACCTGCATCCGACCTACGTGGTCGACGGCGTGGTCCATTACTGCGTGACCAACATGCCGGGGGCCGTGGGTCGAACCAGCACCTATGCATTGTGCAACGTGACACTCCCTTTTGTGCTGCAATTTGCCAGGCAAGGCTGGCCAGCGGTGGCCGCCGCGGACCCTGGAGTGGCCGAGGGAGTGAACATCGATCAGGGCCGTGTCACCAACCGTGCCGTCGCCACGACCTTTGGCCTGCCTTACAGCCCTCTCTCCGAGCATATCGGCTCGCCCGGCGGGGCCTGTTGAGGCGCCCTGATGGCTCCGCGACCCCGACTCGAGTCCTCCGGTCAGGCGAGTCATTTACCTGTTTTCACGAACTGCTTCCCATGGAGAATCTCACGATGAGCCACGACGACCACGACGACAATCACGACCATGATCATCCCCACGTGCAAGATCATGAAGTGGAGGAGGCTCTCGAGGAGGCTCTCGAGCTGGACACCCAGAGCCAGATCTTCCTGGAGATGCGGCGGCAAAACCTCGAACTGCTGCGGATCGCCACCGAAGTGGCCGGATACACCGGCGAGCACGGGCCCCTCAAGCAAAGCGACATGCGCAACGCCCTCCGGAACATCTGGGAAGTCTTCTCCGAGTTCTACACCTGGGTCGACCCCGAGGAGGACGAGGAGGACGATGAAGACGACGACATCGACGAGGACGATGACGACTAGGAACGTGTGAGCCGCCGGAATGCGTGTGTCGCGTCCTCAACACTCTCGAGAACAGGTCAGGCGGATGTCGCGAATCGAGGCAGCGGAAGAGTTACCGACAGTGAGCTGGAAGGGTGATGCTCTCGGCGGGCATCTCCGCATGATCGACCAGACCCGGCTCCCCACCGAATTCGTCGAGATCGACTGTCACGACGTGCCGACCGTGTGGGAGGCCATCAAGCTCTTGCGAGTGCGAGGCGCTCCGGCCATCGGCGTCGCGGCGGCGTACGGGGCGGTGATTGGAGCACGTGCTCAGGGTGTCGAGAAAGTCGAGGACGTCCGACGGGCGCTCGCCGAGGCCGCTGGTCACCTGCGCACCAGCCGGCCCACGGCGGTCAACCTGTTCTGGGCACTTGACCGGATGGAAGCGGCGGCGGGCAGCACGCGGACGCGGAGCGCGAGAGAGTTGCTCGACCGGCTGCTGGCCGAGGCCCACGCCATCGCCGACGAAGACCGGGCCATCTGCCGGGCGATCGGCAAGCATGGCGCGGCATTGGTCTCGCCGGGCGAGGGCATCCTCACGCACTGCAACGCCGGCGGGCTGGCCACGGTCGACTACGGCACCGCTCTGGCGGTGATCTTCTCGGCTCAGGAGGCGGGCAAGCACGTGCACGTCTTTGCCGACGAGACCCGTCCGCTGCTCCAGGGGGCGCGGCTCACCGCCTGGGAACTCCAGCGCCGGGGCGTGCCCGTGACCTTGATCTGCGATAATATGGCCGCGCAGGTGATGAAGGAGGGGAAGATCCAACTGGTGGTCGTGGGGGCCGACCGGATCGCGGCCAACGGCGACACGGCCAACAAGATTGGCACCTATGGCGTGGCCGTCCTGGCCCGGGCGCACGGCATTCCTTTCTACGTGGCCGCGCCTTCCAGCACCTTCGACCTGACTCTTCCCGACGGCTCGGCGATCCCGATCGAGGAGCGCGAGCCCCACGAGGTGACGCACGGCTTCGGCCGCCAGACCGCTCCCAACGGCGTGGACGTGTACAACCCGGCCTTCGACGTTACCCCCGCCGAGCTGATCGCCGGCATCATCACCGAAAAGGGAGTCATCCGGCCGGTGAACACTCAGACGATTCTGGCGATCCTGAAATCGCTCTAGAGCGGTTTACAGTCGGCTTGCACACGGATCGAGTATTGTAGGGTCCGCTGT
>JBMFUH010000849.1:0-3483 GCA_049966735.1 Isosphaeraceae bacterium | reverse complement strand
CTTGGCCGGGGCCGCCCCCTGGCGGCGGGACGGCGGAACCCCCCTCGCGGGGATCAACATCGCGGAAGTCAGCCATCCCATCATGCTCTCGTCGAAGCAAGCCGACCCGGTTCGGCGCGGTGGGTCAACGTTCCTTATCGACCGGCTTGCCCACCTTGCGGGCGTTGCACAATGCCATGCTCCGTCATTTGCCCCAAACTTGGAATGCGAGAACGACAACCTGCATTAATCCAACCAGAACAAGTAGGAGGTTCAGGAGGTTGAGACGCGCAGCCGTTTCGCTTTGTTGCTGAGCCAATGCCGCCTGCAACCGCAGCTCAGCATTTCGACGCGCCTCCGGGTCGCCGAATCCACTTCCGTCGGTGAACATCTCAAGCGCTTTCTGCACTTCATCTTGGACCATGGCGGCTCTCCATCAAACCGGGACTCGGCTCAGGGTGGGCTGCTTGAGAGTATTCGTACAGCCGGCACAATACTCCGCATCTTACCGTAAGATAATCTCAGGGGCCGGGTCCATCGCGGGTTCACCGCCTCCGTTTCCCCTTGGCAGGCAGGGAGTTGAGGCATGTTATCGCAGGGGGCGTGGCACCTGGAGCAGTTCGGCCGACTGGTCGAGTTTGTGGTGCGAGCCCTTGTGGCCATCCCGGGCGCTTTTTTCGCACGTTTTGGCGAAGTTGTGTGGCAATTCGAGCAGGTCGCGGTCAGGAGCCTGCCGATCGTGCTGGGGGGCAGGGTTGAGCGTCGGGCTGGTCACCTGGTTCCAGACTCATCGTCTGCTGGTGGCCAACGGAGCGGAGGCGGTGCTGCCCAGCTTTCTGGCTGTCGCGGTGGTAGTGGAACTGGGGCCGGTTCTGGCGGGATTGCTGGTGGCGGGACGGATGGGGGCGGGCCTGGCCGCGGAACTGGGTTCCATGATCCTGAACGAGGAGATCGAGGCCCGGACCGTGCTGGGGGCCGATCCCGTGCCCAGCCTGGTGGCCCCGCGGGCGATCGCCTGCGCGCTGGCCGTCCCGTTACTGACGGTGATCATTGACATCTCGGCGCTTCTGGGGGCGCTTGCCGCCGAGCTGACCGCTGGCAAGCTCTCTCCAGAGCTTTTCTGGCACGATTCGCTGACGTTTCTCCAGCTCTCGGACGTCATTCTAGCCACGCTCAAGACAGCCGTCTTCGGGCTGCTGGTCGGCATTGTGGGATGCTGGACAGGGTTGAACGCGGATCGCTCCACGGAGGCCGTGGGCCGGGCCGCGACCCGGGGCGTCGTCCGATCGACACTGGCAGTATTCGCCGCCAACGCCATTCTTGTCCCCTGCATCCAACTGGCAACGGAAGCCCTGGGCTGGCGGTCGCTCTGACGTACGATCCTCTTGATCCGGCTTTTGCTTCTGGGCACGAGCCGTGTAGAATTCAAAGTGTAAACGCGATCACGGTTCGTCCTTCCCGTCTCTCGGCTCGTCATGTCAGGGGCGACCATTCATGAAGCGGGATATCGGTCGGTGGCGATTGCTGGCGAACGCGGGGTTTGCCCTGGCTGTCCTGGCGCTCGCTGGTTTCGGGCTGTACCAGGTGGCGTCTCGCCGCTGGCGCGTGCAACCGATGTTCCACGTTCGGGTCCGGTTCGCCACCATCGCGGGCTTGGAAGCCGGTCATCGCGTACGCCTGCAAGGCGTGGATGCAGGGGTGGTGGAGCGGGTGATTCCTCCCCGGAATCCGGGGGAGCCGGTCGAGCTGCTCTTGCGGATCGATCAGCGCCTGCACCGGCTTGTTCGTACCGACGCGATGGCCCGGATCCTCGCCGAGGGAATGGTCGGCGCGCGGGTGGTCGAGGTCACTCCCGGCGGACGGGACTCCGCCGTGGTCGCCGAGGGGGGCACGATCCTCGCCGAACCCCCGGTCGAACTGAGCGATCTGATGAAGCAGACTCGAGAATCACTGCGTAAGCTCGATGAGCTGGCCAACTCCGCCCGGACCGGGCTGGAGGAGATCAACCGGATTGCCGGGTCGATCCGGGAAGGAAAAGGATCGCTGGGCAAGTTCGTCCGCGACGATGCCGCCTACCAGAACCTGATGTCGCTGACTCGCCGGGGCGAGCAGACGGTCTCGGCCATGGAAGACAACCTGACCGCGCTCAAGCGGACCTGGCCCCTTTCTCGCTATTTCGACTCCCGCTCCTACTTCGGGCGCGAGAAGGTGCTGTACCAGCCCGGCGCCCGGCGCGTGAGCCGGTCGTTCCCGGCCGACGACCTCTTCGCGCCGAAGCGGGCGATTCTCACGCCCGTCGGCCGGGTCCGATTGGACGAGGTTGCCCGGTGGTGCAAGCGGAGCAGCCTGCCCAGTTCCGAGGTCGTCATCGCCGCCTTCACCAACGACGATCACGATCTCGATCTGGCGGAGGTTTTGACACAGGAGCAGGCCGAGACCGTCCGCAAGTATCTGATCGAGAAGCACGGCATCGGCTCGGCGGGCTGGTTTCGCAGCCGCAAGGTTGCCGCCGTCGGCTTTGGCACCCAGATTCCCAGAGGGCGGGATCCACCTGTCGCCCAGCTTCCGGAGCGCCGGATCGACGTCATCCTGTTCACGCCCCAGACCTGAAGGGGGCCTTGTCCGTGGAACGCAAATCCGAGCCGCCCGGGCCGCAAATTGATGGTGAAGGCTCGATCCACAAGGCCGGCGTTCTGGGCGCCGGGCAGATGGGAGCGGGAATCGCCGCGGTCCTGGTGCGCGCCGGTATCTCCACGTCCCTCGTCGACCTGAATCCGACGGCGCTGGGTTCCGCCGTCCGACGAGTCGAGCAGATCGTGGCGAAAGGCCGACAGGATGAGGACATCAATCAGAGCGATCGGGCGTCGCTTCTGGCCACGTCCACCGACATCGGGCTCCTGGCCGGCTGCGACCTGGTCATCGAGGCGGTGCTCGAGGACGAGGCACGGAAGACGGCGATGTTTCGGACGCTGTCCGGGCTGCTGGGGGCCTCGGCGATCATGGCGAGCAACACGTCGACAATCCCGATCTCGAGGCTGGCCCAGGCATGGCCGCATCCCGAGCGATTCGCCGGGATGCACTTCTTCAATCCCGTCCACCGGATGGAGCTGGTGGAGGTGATCCGCGGCGAGCGAACCGGCGGCGACGCGATTCGCCGGCTCGTGGCCCTTGCTCGTCGGCTGGGGAAGACGCCGATCGTCGTTGGCGACGGACCGGGTTTTCTGACGACTCGCGTGCTCTTCCCTTATCTCAGCCAGGCGATGGCACTTCTCCTGGAGGGGGCGGCGATGAATACAATCGACGCGGCCGCGGTCAAGTTCGGCATGGCGAGAGGACCGATCGCCCTGCTGGATCTCGTCGGACTCGACACGGCGCTGGGGATTGCCAGGATCATGACCGCGACCTTCCCCGAGCGGTTCGCGGTCAATCCTCTGCTGGTTGATCTCGTTTCGCTGGGCCGTCTGGGCCAGAAGTCGGGCGCGGGTTTCCGCAAGTCCGCGCGGC
>JBMFUH010000848.1:0-3491 GCA_049966735.1 Isosphaeraceae bacterium | reverse complement strand
CCGATTGCACAGGTCACCCGGATGGTCGCCGAGGCCGAGGCGGCGGCCGACGAAGCCTGGCGCGGGGAGTATCATCGCCATGTTGGCGACTACACGCTGTTCTGGACAGGCGTATATCCCGAGGCGCTGGCCAAGCTTCAGGGGGCCGAATCTCCTGACTGCTTGATCAGTTACCAGCAACAGGGGAAAAGGTCGTATTACCTCGCCAGCACGCTGCCGGGAGCGGGCGATCGCGGTAGCGTCTTGCGCAGGCTGAGCGACCAGTTCGAACTCTGTGCCTTCGGCCTCTCCCGGGTCCGGCGTGAGTGGGAGAAGATCGAGGCCCAGGGACTGGCCTCCCCGGACACGGTTCGCCGCACGTGGGCCTGAACGGCTGATGCCTCACCTGGCGGCAGCCATGCCCAGATCAGGGGCGGGTGGTCTATCGCGGGCATGTGTCGCTTTTCGGCCGCGCCCGCGTAGAATGACAGCGGTGTTCCTGGACGCGGTCGACTTCCGTCGGGTTCGTCGACCGTCCATCAAGCCAGACCAGAGACGAGCCGGCTATCATGGTATTACCGCTGGGCGACCTGGAGCGAACCAGGATCACACCCTATGTGACCTACGCCCTGATCTCCATCAACGTGATGATGTTTCTACTTCAGGAGAGCCGGCCCGATCATCTGATGGCCCTGGCCTGCACTCCCTGGGAGGTGACGCACAACGAGGACATTGACGAACCCGTCCCCATCGTCAGACGAGTTCAGGATCCGCGAGATCCGACGGGACGGCATGTGATCAACGTCCAGCGCCCGGGCGAGGTGATTCCCCACGCCCCCGCGCCGATTCCGGTCTGGCTGACGGTGTTCACGGCCATGTTCCTTCACGGGGGCTGGATGCACCTGTTGGGCAACATGCTTTATCTCTGGATCGTCGGCGACAACGTGGAAGAAGTGCTCGGCCCGGTTCTTTACCTGGTTGTCTACCTGGCCTGTGGACTCGTGGGGGCGCTTGCCCAGATCGCGGCCAGCCCCGATTCGATCATCCCCACGCTGGGGGCTTCGGGGGCGATCGCCGGGATCATGGGCGCTTATGTGGTCTGGTTTCCACATCACCAGATGCGCGTGTTGGTTTTCCGCTTCATCACCGTTCTGCCGGCAGCGGTCGTGATCGGCGGCTGGATCGTTCTTCAGATCATCTCGGGAACGAGTTCCTTCGGCAGGACGGGAGAAGCCGGAGGCGTCGCCTATCTGGCCCACGTGGGAGGCGCCGTCACCGGCATCGCGGCCGCCTTCGTCTTCTACCAGAGGGCCCAGTACATCAAGAACCTCAACAAACAAACGCACGGCTGGTCGTACTATCCGCGGGTTGAGCACGAGTAGGCTCGCTCGGCCCTTTCAGCTCTCGGTCTGGCCGAACTCGTGGTTCGGTTTGCGGCGGAGTCTCGATCGATGCTCTCCCGCCGCTCCGCCGCCTGCATCAGTTCCAGCGCCGTCTTCCACTCCTCGCGGGCCAGGGCGCAGAGGGAGAGCAGGCGCAGCGAGTCGGGGCCGGGCTGCAGGTCGTAGCAGCGTAGCGCGTGCCCCAGGGCGACCTGGAGATGGCCCGCGTCCAGCTCGAGGAAGCAACAGCCACGGTGATGCTGATACGTGGAACACGCGGCGCGGAGCAGCCGCAGGTCGGACCGGCAGCGGCGGCACTGGTCCGACCAAACCTGAACCGCGCGGCAGGTCGGGCAGCGGACCTGATCGGGCGAGATGGTATCCACGAGCATTTTCCCCCGTCACTCACTTGTCTTCGAGGTAGAAGACGATGTCCTCGATCTCGCGGCTGATGCCGTCGATCTCGTCCTCGGATCTTCGTTCGATCGCTCCGCGCAGGCTGCTCAGGAGAGCGCGCAACTCCTCGGCGTCTTGCTCGTTGGCGCCCGGGATGACGCGCTCGGCCTTGGCCACGAGCTTCTACGCCGACTCGATCACGGCGCGGAGCGTGGGAGCCATCGTGGCCGTCTGTTCGCCGTGTTCGTGGTTGTGCAGCGTGGGAGGGCCCTCGAGCGAGAGAACGGAGGGCTCGCCCTCGGCTGCCTGTTCATCCATCGATTCAAATGCCTCTTGCAGGCGATCCACCGCGTCGCTGCGCTGACGGGTGCGGAACCGCTCGGCCGCGTTGTCGATGATCACGCGCTTCGACAGCCCGGTGCTTCGTTCCGTGGCCGTGACCTTGAGGATGCCGTTTAAGTCGAGGTCGAGACGGACCAGGATCTTGTTGCCGGCGGTGACGTCGGCCAGTCCCTCGATGTGAAAATCGCCCACCTCGGTGTTGAACCGGGTGTCCTCATTTTCCCCTTGAAAGACTCGAATATGCGCCGCGTCCTGGCCGTCGTACACGGTCGAGTAGATCTCGGTGCGGGTGGCGGGCAGCGGCGTGTTCCGCGCGATGATGGGAGAAAAGCAGTAGTTCGACATGAAGCCGTGCAGCTCGCCGAGTACCTTGATTCCCAGCGTGTGCGGCGTGATGTCGACCAGGATCGGCCCGACCTCGACTCCGGCGATCAGCCCTCCCTGCACGGCCGCGCCCATGGCCACGGCCAGGTCGGGCTCGATCTCCGCGTGCACGGGCCGGCCCAGCCGCTCTTCCAGGAGGTGGTGAATCAGGGGAGTGCGGGTCGCCCCGCCGACCAGAACGACCTTTTCTATCTCGTTGGCTTGCAGCTTCGCGTCGGTGAGCGCTTCGTCGAGGCAAGTCAGCGTCTTCAAGAGAAGGGGATGGATCATCTCCTCATACTCGGCGCGGCTGATTTCCATGCTCACGTGCAGCGGCTTGTCGTTCTTGGTGGCGATGAATTCTTCCTCGACGGTGACGACCGGGTCGAAGGACAGCCGTTTCTTGGCTTCCTCGACGGCATGGAGCAACCGCGAGCGGGCGGCCGGCGACTGGCGCAGGTCGATCGCGTGTTTCTTCTGGAAGGAATCGCAAACGTGATTGAGCAGGAGCTGGTCGAAGTCGTCGCCGCCGAGTTGGGTGTCGCCGTGGCTGGAGAGGATCTCCACGACGCCGGCCTCGACCTGGGCCACGGAGACGTCGAACGTGCCGCCGCCCAGGTCGTAGACCAGCAGCCGTTCGCGATCGCGGGGATGAGGATCGTAGGTGAGCACGGCCGCGGTCGGCTCGTTGATGATCCGGACCACGTCGAGTCCCGCCAGCTCGCCCGCCTGACGCGTCGCCTGGCGCTGGCCGTCGTTGAAAAAGGCGGGCACGGTGATCACGGCCTTGGAGACCGGATGGCCCAGCACTTTTTCGGCTCGATTCTTGAGCGTGCGGAGGATGATCGCCGAGATCTCTTGCGGGCTGTATTTCTGATCGCCCATCGAGACCATCGTCTCCTGACCCATCTTGCGCTTGATCGACTTGATGGTGCGCTCCGGCGCGAGCGCGTACTGGTTGCGAGCCGCCTTGCCGACCAGCAGCCGCCCCTCGGTGTCGAGCCCGACGACCGACGGGAGAATCGGGTC
>JBMFUH010000847.1:0-3494 GCA_049966735.1 Isosphaeraceae bacterium | reverse complement strand
TCACACTCTGGACGAGATTTTCGGGACTGTGAGGCGACGGACCAGGCCATGTCACGGAATGTCACAGTTTCGCACGGTATGATTCCACAACACAATCCGAAAAATGGTTTTGGGACAGCCAAAGACCCAAGGCGACATCGGGTGCCGAGCGACAACCGCAACTCGGCTTTTCGAAGGCGACGAAACAAAGCCAATCTTCATGGTTTCCGCACAATCGCCGCCGTGGCAAGCAGGCGGATCAAACCCAACAAGGTGGCGGCCGGGGTTGCTATTTGACGAGGTCCACATTATCGATCCGGCAGACGACGTCCTGAAAGTCGTCGTTTGTCGAGTACTCCCAGCCGATCAGGTAGCTATGGGGAATGAGCTTGCCGGTGGCGCGGTCGCGATTCGGGTAGATCATGGCCTTGTAGGGCTGCTTGGCCAGCCGCTGGTTGACCCGGGCGACCAGGGCCGGCTGGGTGAAGACGCCCCCATCGGCCAGGCCGTCGTTGGAGACCCAGAGCCCGAACGGCTCCGCGCCGGGATCGAAAGTCGTCTTCGATCCCTCTTCCAGGGGCGGCGGCAGATGGCTGCCGGTCTTGACGTCCTCGCTGGTGTTCTTGAACGTGTACGTCCAGAGCTGGGTTTTCCGGGGTTCATCCGTCCCGGCTGGCGGCCGGTACCAGCCTCCTCGATTGCGCGTTTCCAGCCCCAACGCGATCGCCGGAGCGAAGGTGACCGGCCCTGGCCCGGCCTTGCGGAAGAGCCCTGGCGTCGCCTCGACCGTGGTCTCGACCGGGTTCTTCAGGTCGCCGAACATCGACAACCCGTAACGCTCGGCCAGCACCACCTTCCAATCGGGCTCGCCCGGTCCCGGCGCGACCTTCGGCTGATGAGCCGTCTGGGCAAGCGCGGCCGTCGTCAAAAAAAGGGGCAGCGCCAGAGCCGTGACATTGAACACAAAGTATCGATCACGCATCAACATGGCTTATTCCATCTCTGGAACATGGGGGAGGGTTCGACCGTCCGGATCGCGTCAGTCTACCACCCCGGCGCGGGCCGACCAAGCAGCCGGTCGGACCGCGTACAGGAGGTCATTTCGCGCATAACGTGTGCACGCGTGGGCGTATGGCACAGAAGGCGGCAAGGAGAACCGCGACGACGATGCCGGCGATCGACATCAGGCCGCCGATCTTGACCGACCACGGGTCGAAGGTGTAGACGAGCCGGTGCGTCCCCTTGCGCACCGCGGCTCCGCGCATCATCAAGTTGACCCGGTAGATGGGCGCCGGCTTGCCGTCGATGGTGAGTTTCCAGCCCGGGTAGAAGACGTCGGCCAGCACCACGACTCCGGGATTGTCAAGGCTGACCTCGAGTTCGACCCTATCGGGTCGGGGATAGGAGACCTTGACGGTCTCGCCGGGGCGGGGCGACTGCCCGGTCAGGAAGCCACGCAGGTCGAACTGGTCGTTCAGGTCAAGCCAGATCAGCCGATGAGGATCGTGAACGGGCATCGCGGGGTTGTTCCAGAGCTCGTCCGCCTCGTAGAGGATTTCTTGCATGGGCCCGCTGCGATCGGCCCGGGAAAGGCCCTCCAGATGAGGCAGACCGCGCCCCTCGTGCACCACCCAGGCGCGAGGATAGGCATTGAGATTGCGACGAACCTGGAAATCGTGAGACTCGCCCCAGGCCTTGATGTCTTTGCTCTTGCCTGGTCCTTGAAACTGTTCGTAAGGGGGATAGACTCGTTCGGTATTCTCGAGAAACGCCGCGTAGCCTCGATCTTCGTCGCGCCAGCCGCCCGGATACCAGGGAAGGACGAAGTAGCGCGAGTTCCACATGTCGTACGAGCGGCGGGGGAAGTAGACGACCTCCTGCCCGGGACGGACGCCCAGCCATTTGGCCGTCTGGTCCCAGACCTTGCGGGGGAAGCCGCCGAAGAACCACTCGTAGTCGTAGATCTCGGCGACGCCCATCGTGTGCGTGTGCTCGACTCCTTCGTTGATGCCGTACTTGGGCTGAAGGGTCGCGTGCTCCCAGGCGACAAACTCGCGGCAGCGGTCGTCAGCCGACTTCATCGTCCATTCCGGTGGGTTCCACGCGGGCATCCGGTAAACCCGGTAGGGGCCCGGCGCGGGATCCTTCCGCTCCGCCTCGCGGATGATCTTTAGGACCTCGGGCTCCGCCTCGAAAAGCGCCTGGGGAACGACCGTGACGTAGCGCGAGTTGGCGACGGCCAGGTCAGCCGTCATGCTCAGAAGCGCCAGCACGCCCGCGGCACCTGGCCTCCGCCTGGCCAGCGGGATCAGCAAGAGCGCGCACGCCAGCATCACTGCCCCTTGGATCAGGCTGCCGCGGAGCTCGGCGTAACCCGCCAGGGGATCCAGCGGGCCGAAGCTCGAGGTGAGGTGCTTGCCGCTGAAGGCCGCGATGAGCGTCTGACGCTCCACCAGAACAAACGCCAGCAGGCCGAGACTGATGAGGAGGAGCAGACCGACCAACCAAAGCGTGCCGCGCTGCCGCCCTTCCTGGAGCGAGTCCCAGCCCATGCCCGCCAGCGCGGCCAAGCCCAGCGCGGCGAATGTGAAGAGCTTGGCGGGAAAGCGGAACTGGCGAAACCCCGGCAGCAGCGTCGCCATCCACCAGTAAACACCTCCATCACCGTCGCGGAGGTAGCGATCGAGCCGGATCGGCGTGACCAGATTGTCATCCAAGGGGCCGATGTCGGGGGCCTGGAACGAGGTCGTCGCCGCCAGCAGACGGGCCCCCCAGATCGGGCTGGTGTATTGCCCGAGGCTGCCCAGCACGCTCAAGGTCACGATTGCCGAGAGCCAGACGCGACGAGCCGGGCCCCGGCGGAACGAGAAGGCGGTGGCGGCAAGTATCAATCCCAGACAGCCCAGGTAGAGCGACGGCACCCAGATCTTCTGGCGCACGCCCGGCAGCCGGATGGCCTCCAGCCAGTAGGCGTTGCGGCCGAAAGCTGTACCCATCACGTTGGGCCAGACCAGTTCGGCCAGGCGAAACGGCGCGATGCTGAAGGGGTAAATGTCGTGCGGTCCTTCGCCCTCGGCCCGCACCGTCTGCTCGGTGAACTCGAGCACCGGCAGCAACTGCGCGGCGGACAGCACCGCGGCCAGCACCGCGGCGCTTGCCAGTCCCAGCAACATGACTCCCAGGGGAGACCTCCAGCCCTTCGAGCGCCAACGCCAGACGAAAGCGATGGCCGCCGCGGCCCAGGCCAAGAGGACCGCTCGGGGAGCGTAAACCATCCACGGCAGTGCGGGCGGCGGATTCCCGGACGGACGATAGCCGGGAAGGATGGCCGCCAACGCAACGGTTCCGCTAGCCCAGGCCGCCAGGCCAAGAACTAGAGCGGGCGCCAGCCACCAGCGACTTGAGGGCCGCGCCCGGGTCTCTTCGTCTTCGGTCGGCCTGATCGCCCCGGCACGCGCTCTCGACCTCAGCCAGGCAAGCCCGGCCGCGTAGCCCAGGGCGCAGAGCCCCAGGAG
>JBMFUH010000846.1:0-3500 GCA_049966735.1 Isosphaeraceae bacterium | reverse complement strand
GAACCTGGGAAAGTGGCGTAAGGCCTCCAAAAAACGAACCGCGTCTTACACCCTCTTTTCGTCGCCAAAGCAGAATCGCTTTCCGGGACATTCACGTACTCGCTCAGGCATGCACAACCTCAGTCGCGCTGGTTCTCAACCCAGCCGCCCTGCTTTCGGCGACGACAAGCCCACCGGGCCCATCTTGACTCTGCCCGTCGGGCGCTGAAACTGGAGGGATTCCAGGCTCCCCTTTCAGGCAGGACAAACATGGCTCCAGAGAACGTCAGCTCACCGGAGATTCCCATTGGCCATGGCGACATCGTCGAGGCCGCGCGGCGGCTCGAGCCCTGGGTGCATCGCACGCCGGTCTTGACCTCGCGTACGCTTGACGAGCGCGCCGGCTGTGCCGTGTTCCTCAAGTGCGAGAACCTCCAGCGCGTCGGAGCGTTCAAGTTTCGCGGGGCGATGAACGCGCTTTTGCAGCTTGACCAGGCGCGGCGATCGGCGGGGGTGGTCACGCATTCCTCGGGCAATCACGCCCAGGCGCTGGCCCTGGCCGGGCAGTTGCTGGGCGTGCCGGTGACGATCGTCATGCCTCGCACCGCACCCGCCGTGAAGCGCGACGCCACCGAGGGTTACAGCGCCCGGATCGTCACTTGCGAGCCGACCCTCCAGTCGCGTGAGGCAACCGTCGCCGACCTGATCGAGCGGCACGGTTTCACGCTGGTTCATCCCTTCAACGACTGGTCCGTGATCGCCGGCCAGGGCACCGCCGCGCTCGAGCTGCTGGACCAATCCCGGCCGCTCGACGTCGTGATCGCGCCCGTCGGCGGCGGGGGACTGGTCTCGGGAACGGCGCTGGCGGTCAAGGGACGATCGCCGACGACCCGCGTCATCGGTGTCGAACCGGCCAATGCCGACGATGCCCGGCGTTCCCTGGCTGCCGGCACGATCCAACCTTCGAACGACCCGAGGACTATCGCCGACGGCCTGCGCACCTCGCTGGGCGCGAAGACCTTCGCCGTGATCTCCCGCCACGTCGACGAGATCGTCACCGCCTCCGAGGCCGAGATCATCGAGGCCACCCGGTTCGTCTGGGAGCGGCTCAAGATCATCATCGAGCCCTCCAGCGCGGTGGTCGTCGCCCCCCTGCTCCGCGGCGATCTCTCGGCCCCCGGCCAGCGCCCGCGCGTCGGGGTGATCCTCAGCGGCGGCAACGTCGACGTTGAGCCGTTCTTCCGTCTGCTCGCCGAGAAATGGCTGTGATCGCGGCTCGTTTCATCGTTTGCGAATGTTGATCTTGAGCTTTTCCCCCAGGAGTGGTGGAAGAAGAGCGAGGGCGGATTCCAGGCTCTCGGCGCTTTCGATCTGGTATGTGATCGCCTTCTTGCTCTGAAGACGGAGCTTCCAGCGGCCAAAGACCGGACGCTGGCTGCCCAGTGCCGGAGGAGGATCGAGGCGCGATTCGTTCACCTCCGCCGGAGTCACCTGGAAGTCGTGCTTGCCGGAGCGGGCCAGCTCGGCGGGATCGGCGGATTCGACCTTCTCCAGCTCCGAGGCCTGACTCTTCCCGGCGAACCAGCGGATCGCCGAGGCCACCGCCCGCTCCCGGGCATGCAGCGCTCTGTCTGACCCCGCGTCGCTGGCGCTGATGAGCCCGCCGAGCTGAACGAAATAGAGTGCGTCCGGCCCGGCAAACACGCGAAACTTCCGGGCAGGACGGAACGCCGGATAGGCCCGAACCGTGAATGCGGGAAAGGTGCTCATCGAGTGCCCTGTTCAGGAATAGCTAGGTGAGTGGGTTGGCACGGGCAATCAGCATGGCATGATTCGATCAAGGGCCTCAAGCATGAATTCCCGCGGAAGGGACGAAGTGCTGGTCTTGCCTACACCCGGCGAACGGGATCGAATAGAGTAATCAGTCGTCCGCAGTTTGCCTCCGGGTGCGGATGTGGCTTGAGTGCAGTCAGGAGTTCCCGTCGTGGCCGACAATCACTTCTTCGACATCGTCAGCGAGATCAACCACGCCGAGATGCACAACGCGGCCGTCCAGGCCCAGCACGAGGTCGCCGTGCGCTACGACTTCAAAGGGACCAAGGCCGGCATCGAGTTCAACAAGAAGGACAACACCATCACCCTGCTGGCCGACCACAAGGGACAGCTCGAGGTGGTCTTGCAGATGCTCAAGGAGAAAATGGCCAAGCGCGGCGTGCCGGTGAACGCCCTCATCCGGGGAAAACTCGAGGAGGCCTCGCACGATACGGTCCGCGAAACGCTCACGCTCCACTCAGGCGTCGACACCGACGACGCCCGCAAGATCGTCAAGGACATCAAGCAGCTCAAACTCAAAGTTCAGGCCCAGATCATGGACGACAAGGTCCGCGTGACCGGCAAGAAGATCGACGACCTCCAGGCCGTCATCGCCTACCTCAAGCAGCACGGACCGGAGTACCCGCTTCAGTTCATCAACTTCACCTGAACCACACCAGGCTGTCGACTGGCAAGGTTGAAGGCTTCCCCCGCGCTTCTGTGCTGGAGAGGCCGCGCCAGACCGCCGATCTTCCTTTCACCTGGCTCGAGTCCAGGCAGGCTTCGTATTGGTTGCAAGGGCCTGGACCAACACAAGGAGGGTCGATCATGGGCTTCTTGAACGGACGCCTCACGTACACGCGCTATCGGGTCAGCGGCAATTCTCCCCTTCCCTTCGGCCCCGAGGTCCTGGGCCTGGCCGGGGAGCATGTCATCGGCCGGCACGGCGCGGCGGACCCGACGGACGGCGTTCAGACGGGCTGGGCCGGCGGCGATCACGTCCTGGACCTCACTTTCGACCTTGCCAAGAACATCGTGAATGACGCCCTTCATATCGCGATCCGCATCGACACCGACAAGATTCCCGGCACGCTCCTGCGGGCGTACACCCAGATCGAGACCGAGGCCCTGGCCAGGCGGAATCCCAGCGGCCGACCGACGAAAGCCCAGCGTCAGGAGGCCAAGGAGGCGGCCCGCCTCCGCGCCGAGGCGGAAGCCGCCGACGGCCGCTTCCGCCGGATGAATCACTACCCGATCCTCTGGGACGGCCAGACCGGATTCCTCTACGCGGGCAGCACCAGCACGACCGTGCTCGAACGGCTCCAGACGCTTTTCCGCGAGACGTTCGACCGCAACCTGGAACCCGTCACCGCCGGCAGCCTGGCGATGAGCCTGGCCGGAATCACCGACGGGGACGAGGGCGCTCTGGGCCAGGGTGGAATGACCCTCTTCGGCGGCGAGGACAAGGAACTCACAACGGTCGCCTGGGCGGAGAACGCCCCCAACATCCTCGACCCGCTGGGCAATGAGTTTCTGGTCTGGCTCTGGCATACCCTCCAGAACGACAGCGATACCATCAACCTGGCCGACGGCTCCGACGTCGCGGTCATGCTCGCCAAGACGTTGACCCTCGATTGCCCGCGCGGCGAGACCGGCCGCGACAACCTCACCGACGACGCCCCGACCCGTCTACCCGAAGCCTTCAAAGC
>JBMFUH010000845.1:0-3509 GCA_049966735.1 Isosphaeraceae bacterium | reverse complement strand
GATCGGTCCTGGCTATAGCCAGAGCGAAATGAACCGGCATCTGGGCTCTGAAATAGGGTTCCTGAATGGAATCGGCCAGCTTCTGAGCCCGTTTCAGGTCGAAACGAGCCAGGGCGCGTGCCGTGATCAGCAGGGAGGGAGAAAGGGGAATGTGCGCTCCGAGCTTCGCCTGCGGCGCGGGACGGGACAGCGCCGCGACGGCCTCCTCCACCAGTTTCTTCCCTTCGTCCTTGCGGCCGAGGTCGAACAGAATCGCCCCGAGCCGGGCCCTGGTTAGCGACGGCTGGGGCCCCTCGACGGTCTTGATGGTCGCGGCGGCCTCCTCCGCAAAGAGACGTGCCCTGACAGGATCGCTGTCGGCGTACCAGTTGGCGAGATCGATCAGCTTCTCCAGAGCCATCGCACGATCGTGTGCTTTCCTGATCACATCAATTGCCGCCCGCGCATCGTAGTCGGCGATGACTTCCGCGCCGGTCAATTTAACCTGCGCGTCGAGATGGCCGCCCTGCTGTGCCGACCAGTCTAGCGCCAGGGCCGGATCAACGCGCGCCATGGCCAGGATGAGTTGGTTCTGAGAAGACTGCCTCCCGGGACCCTCGTCCTGCTTCCCGGAAATCTCCCAGAGCCGCGTGAGAATATGCTTTGCCAGCTCGCGATCCTCGTCCTGGGACGTGCCTTGCGCTGGTTTCCAGGCAGGCGGCGGTTCGTCATTGCGGAGCAAGCGGATCGTGAGGTCGCCGCGGTCGCCGTCAACCAGCGTGCCGGTGAAGCGGTATCCCTCCTTGCTGGCAAAGGCGTACTTGCGGCCGGGGAAGAGGCCGTCGAGCCGGAACCGGCCTTGCGCATCGGTCCGGGTCGAGACCTCTGCCAGGCCGTTGCCGCGGTTGAACACCGTGACGCCGGCAATCGGCTTGCCGTCGGAGCCCACGACCCGGCCCGCGATGAAGCCCTTGGTCCCGGCCAGCTTGATCGTGCCCAGTCTTCTGGACAGACCGGCAACGCCGACGATCTCATCCCCGTGGAACGGGGCATAGCCTTTGGCCGTCACGTTGAGCGAGTACGTATCTTCCGGGAAGAGCGTGCCGGTATCAAATCGGCCTGATTTGTCGGTCGTGTAGGTCTTCCAAATACTCCCCGTCGAGCCGCTGCGCAGCGGATCATCGCTGGGCAACTGCCTCTGCCAGAACAGCGTGACCTCGGCACCTTCGATCGGCTTGCCGGCCCGGTCGGCAACCGTTCCGTGCATCCGGAAGGTGAACCTGGGGTCGATCGTGATTTTGATTGGGCCCTGCTGTTCCCTCATCCTCACGACCACTGCGCCGTTGGTCACGGCACCAGTCGTATTCGACCGGGCGCGGATCGCGAGCGACCCCGTCGGGTCGACCTGCGGGATGCGAAAGGTCCCGTCCGGCCTCGCCTTCCTTGAAACGAGCGTTCCCGGGGAATTTCCTGAGGCATCCAGGGGAAAGAGGTCGGCTCCGGCAACGGGCTTGCCCGCGGGATCAACCACGGAACCTTCGAGCGTGGTGGCTCGAGACAACGTGAAGTCCGGCTAGGTCCGGTCGCCACCCACTTCGAGAGGTTACCCCGCGTCGGGCCTGGGTTGGACATAGGCCGCGGGGATATCGGCCATCGCGATCTGTAGCGTTCCTTTCAGGGTCTTGAGGCGGAAGCACCCCGCTTCGTCGGTCCGCACTGGCTGGATGGCCTCGGAACTGTTGCCCGCAGTGCTCGACACCCATCCAGAGAGAAGCACATTCGAGATATCTTGTTGCGTCTGCGCGTCGATCACGCGCCCGGTCACCGTCACCGCGGGGCTCAGGGGAATGTCGGGAACGTTGACTGTCCCACCGGGCTCGACCCTGTAGTGATCGCTTCTCTGGAAGAGGATCAGCCGTGATTCGCTGCCGAGTTCAGGCACGATGTAATACGAGCCCGGCTGAAGCCCATCCACGCTGAACCGACCATCGCGATCGACCGGAACGATCCGCAAGACGCCGATCGAGTACTTCTGCCCTCCCGACTCCTTCTCCTCGGAGACGCGAGCAAGGTAAACCATTGCTGACCCCTCGAACCGCTGCTGTCCCGGGGGCTTGAATCGGCCGGTCATCCTCCCCGGGCGCCTGTCGAGGGTGAAGGTGATCGGCTCGCGAGGAGTCCAGACGACATGGGGTGAGTCGAGACCTTGCGCCTTGATCGTGGCCGTGATCCGCGTGTCCTTGGGCAAGCCTTTGAGGACGAACGACCCGTCGGCCAGGGCCCGCACGGAGAGTAGCGCGGAGACGTCGGGGGGAAGTTCGGCGGAGACCTCAGGGGGAAGAGCGGCGGACACGAAGCCCGAGCCTTTGATCAACCCCTTCTGGAACAGAGTCGGGACAATCTGTGCATCCTTAATCGGCTTGCCGTCTTGATCCACCAGCCGGCCGCGGGCCTCCGTGCATTCGCCAAGCACGACCTCCAGGTTCTGAGCATCAAGTCCACGGATGTTGTGTTGACCGAGCCAGGCAAATCGGCCGTCCTTGCCGCGGGCCACGAGGTCAAATCCACTGCGTCGGAGATTCGTGAACCAGGCTTCCTTTTTCGGTTTGGCCGAGGTGGGCAGCCAGACCGAGAACCTCCCGTGAGCGTCGGTCTCCGCCTCCGCGACGGATTCGGTCTCGCCCAAAAATCCCCGCACCGCCCACACCCGCGCCCCCGCGACACCAGCCCCGGACGCGTCCACCACCCGGCCGGAGATGGGCTGGCTGTCCTGGCCCCAGGCTGATCCAAAACCGGACAGAAGCGCAATGCCCACCAGCGCGATACCTCGTGTCCAGCACGATGCCTCTCTGTCCTGCCGCAATCGCATCAATCGTCTCATCGCCTTAACTCCCGGTGCAGCCATCATCGAGTTTCCGCACGCGGTCCTTGCTCTCTTCGGCTCAAGGATCGGACGGCCGCATTATAGCATTCCCGGATCGGTCTCGCGGGGCCTGGCCTGCCGTCCGGGAACCGAAAACGAGCAATTTCCCTCAATTTAGCGGCAATCGTTTCGATCACAGCACATTCAGCGGGCCGCGCGTCACACCGTACTGGCTGCTGGCCTTGAGCTCGCGCCAGAGGGTCTTGGCGTCGCGCTTGCCTTCCAGGGCCGCCTGGTAGAGGGCGATCGTCCGGGCCACGGCGGCCAGGTCGTCGTCCAGGAATTCGATACGCAAGTGCCTCGCGCCCTGGGCGATCAGCCGAGGCAGGTACTCGGCCGCGGTCTGCGGGACGGCGTTGAAGAGCGTGTTGCGACAGCCCACATCGGCCTTGAGCGGATGCAATGCGCCCACGCGATCGCGCAGCTTGACGTCGTGTCGATCGCACGGGCGTCCGCAGTTCGTCGCGTCCGTTCCCGGTGAAAGGAACGCACAGAAAACACAATGCTCCATGTGAAACATCGGAATGTGCTGATGAATCACGACTTCCAGCCAGTCCGGCGGGACCGAGTTGATCAGGTCGAGAAGCTGGCCGGCGTTCAGGTCGTA
>JBMFUH010000844.1:0-3511 GCA_049966735.1 Isosphaeraceae bacterium | reverse complement strand
TCGCCAGGCGAAATGAGCGCGTTTGAGATTGATGTTTGGTCTTTGGGAAATCACGACCGAAAACCGGTTGCTCTGGCCCTGTCTCGCCCTTTTTCATAGTCTGCCGCCGGGGGCCCGCGCTGGCCTCGTTGCTCGTTGCCAGTTGCCATTTGCCAGACTTATGCTCGCAAACGACTGTCCAGTGCCTACTGAACATTGAACACTGCCCGCTGAACACTGTCCGGAGCTGGTATGAAGATTCAACATCCACTCTTGGTGCGTGCGATCGGCTGCTCGGGGGCCTGGATGGTCCGGCGCTTGGGCAGCACCATCGACTATCACTTCCGCTATCAAAATCCGCTGGTGAACCCGGAGGTGGCCCGCCGGCTGGGGCAGCGGTACATCTATGCCTTTTTCCACGAGATCATGCTTTTCCCGGCTCATTACTGGGCCTGGCCCTCGATGCACATTTTGATCAGCGATCACCGCGACGGCGAGCTGATCACGCAGGTGATCCAGCGGTTGGGATTCGGCGTCATCCGAGGTTCGACCACCCGTGGCGGCGCACGGGCCTTGCGGGAAATGACCTCGAAGATCGAGACGGGCAACCCGTGCGTCACGCCTGATGGGCCCCGAGGTCCGCGCAGGCATGTGCACCAAGGGCTGGTTTACCTCGCCAGCCGGACCGGTTTGCCGATCGTGGGTGCAGGCATGGCGTTCAAGAACTCCTGGCGGGCGAGGAGCTGGGATCGGTTCTGCGTGCCGCGTCCGTTCACGAAGGCGGCATGCGTGGCGCCTGCCCCTCTCACCGTTCCTCCGGACGCCGATCGCGACACGCTTGAAGAATGCCGCATCGAGGCCGAACGGCGCATGCAAAACGCCATGCAGGAGGCTGAGTCGTGGGTGGAAACGCTCTGAATGCTTCTGAATGCGGAATGTGCAAGGTGGAATTGAATTCATTCCGAAATCCGAATTCCGCATTTGAGGAGGTCCGCATTCAGAAGCACTCGGCATGGAACACCCCATGTGCGTGGTCAGTGATAGCGGCGTGTCGTGTTTCCGCCCTTCCGTGACATGATGACGCGTCAACTCGTCGAAGACCGCGGCGGCCTCGGTGTCGAGCATCAGCGTGATGGCATCCAGCGGGTATTCGGCCGGCAGGGTGATCGGAACGAGCTGGAAGCCAAGCCCGCGCGGCGTCAGCAGTTCCTGCCGCGTCTCGAATGGCCGGCGCGGCTCCTCGATGTACCCGATCTTGAGGCTCGCGAAATCGACCCGCGGCGGCCACGAGAAGGGCTGATCGACGGCGGTCGCGTCGAGCCCGTCGTGGCCGTGGATGGCGTCGAAGATGATCGCGCAGTCCTCGACCGATCGGGCGATCGGGCGCCGATCTTGTCCATTAACCAGCCCAGCGACATGCAGCCGTGCCGGCTGACCCGGCCGAACGTGGGACGCAAGCCCGACGCACCCCGGGCTTGGCAGGCTGAGACGATGCTGCCCAGCATCCCCAGAGCCTTCAGCGCGGGAGGTTCCCCGATCATGATGTCGGCGGGGTGATTTCCGCACGACATAGTGAACATCAGGGGTGGTAAAAAGTGGCACTTTCCGGGGGGGGGAGTGCCACGAGCCCGGTTGATCGCCCAGGCCGCCGGCGCGTCGTTCCGATCTGCTTTCGGATAAAAGACTTAAAAAACCTGGCCTCGCGCCGGCGGGCCGATTTTCCGGGGCAAAAAAGTGGCACTAATTGGCACTTTTTCGACGAAATTCCCGCATCTGTTCACTGGTGTACAAAGGCCGGATGCGAGCTGCGGCAGTTCTGGATCGTCGTGGATGGCCGCGTCCCTCATCGGTCGAATCACAACTGGCATCTGGCATCCTCTCACGTGTGCGATTTGGTATTCCCCCCCTCTATTTATCACTATGCGGCACGGTTGAGGCACCTGGCGGGAGATTTTTCGGATGGGTCAGTCGATATCCAAGCAGCATCAAGACTTACGAAAAAAATCCAACTCTCGGATTGCGCATTTTTCAGGGTTCTCGGCGCAATGTTGGGACGTGTGTGCAGTGTCTAACCATGTTGTGGCAAGGTCGACGATGCCGTAGGTCGGACATTCCTGTCCGGCCGAGACGGACAAGAATGTCCGTCCTACAGCGGAATTGACTCCGCGGCCCCAGGGCCTGGAACAGCCCGGTCATGAATTCCTCCGACTTTTGTCAGGAAAGGGCTGGAAATCTGACCCGCAATCACGGATGATGAAAGTCCGTTCCGGAAACGACGACGGTTGGCCGTTCGGCAGGGCTCATTCCAGAAACGTACGCTTGGGAGTGATGCGATGGCGCAGGCGGAGACCGCGAAAGTCCAGGAGCGGCTGAGCGAGAACGATGTCCAGGCGATCGATCATCTGCGCGAGGTCTATGCCAAGCTGCGGAGCGAGATCGGCCGGGTGATCGTCGGCCAGCGCGAGGTGATCGAGCGTCTGGCCATCTGCATGTTCGCCCGGGGGCATGCCCTGCTGATGGGCGTTCCCGGGCTCGCCAAGACGCTTTTGGTCCAGAAGATCGCGGAGACGATGTCGCTCAAGTTCAGCCGGATCCAGTTCACGCCCGACCTCATGCCGATGGACATCACGGGGACCGACATCCTCCAGGATAACATCGGCGGCAAGCGGGAATTTCAGTTCGTGCACGGTCCGGTCTTCGCCAACATCGTCCTGGCCGACGAGATCAACCGGGCCCCGCCAAAGACCCAGGCCGCGATGCTCGAGGCCATGCAGGAACATAACGTGACCGTGGTGGGCAAGGCGTTTCACCTTGAAGAACCGTTCTTGGTGCTGGCGACGCAGAACCCCATCGAGCAGGAGGGAACCTATCCTCTGCCCGAGGCCCAGCTCGACCGGTTCATGTTCCTGATCGAGCTGGATTATCCGTCGGAAGCGGAGGAGATCCAGATCGCGCGCACGACCACCGGCGAGGCGCTGCCCCGGCTCGATCATCTGATGGGCCCGAGCGATGTGATTCTCCACCAGAGCCTGGTCCGCCGGGTGCCGGTGCCCGATCACATCTACTCCTACGCCGCGCGGTTGACGCGGAAGACCCGGCCCAACAATCCGACGGCGCCGGCCTGGCTCAAGCCTCTGGTATCCTGGGGCGCGGGGCCGCGGGCCGTGCAGTACCTGGTCTTGGGCGCCAAGGCCCGCGCGGCACTCTTGGGCAGCTACATGGTGCGGCTGGAGGACGTTCAGCAAGTGGCCGTTCCCGTGCTCACGCACCGGATCATCACGACCTTCGCCGCCCAGGCGGAGGGGATCGACGCCAAGCAAATCGCCAGACGGCTGGTGGAGGAGACGTTGACCGACGTGTAGAGCTGTTTTCTCTTGAGTTGTCGGCTTTGGGCGGGTTCTCTTTTCCTTCTCCCGCGGGAGAAGGTGGCCGGAACGGCCGGATGAGGGCCGAAAGGAAACCAGGGACACTCCCACCCTCATCCGCCCCCGCGGGGGCACCTGCTCCTCGAGGGAGAAGGCATTTTCGTGGT
>JBMFUH010000843.1:0-3515 GCA_049966735.1 Isosphaeraceae bacterium | reverse complement strand
CCGTTTCCCTCTCGCTGACGATCTGGCAACTCATCACCCAGAAGGGGATCCGCCTGGATCTGATGCGGACGCGCGAGGTCATGGACGGCACGGTCGTTGAGCTCTTGTCCGGTATCGATTACGTGCGGGCCGCCAACACGCACCGCCGGGAGATTCGCCGCGTCGCCCGGACTGCCGAGCGCCAGCGGTCCAGGGAGATCCGCCACCATTTCGAGATGTCGCTCTTCGGCTGCGGCAAGGCGCTCAACGAGGGCTTCTTCCACATCCTGGTTCTGGCTCTGGCCGTCTACCTGTTCATTCACGGCCAGATCCGCTTCGGCGACATCATGACGTTCTCCGTGCTCTATCTGAACGTGATGTGCCCGCTCAACGAGGTCCACCGGTTCATCGACGAGGCCCACGAGAGCAGCCTGCGCGTGGGCGATCTCATCGAGCTCTTGAGAGAACCCGTTGACCGGTCGTTCCGTCCGGCTGAAGTGCGGGAGCCTCGGCTGGTCCCTGGTGAACCCATCCTGGTGACGAGAGACCTGAGCGTCGTCTATCCCACCACCTCGCCCGACTCCGGCCCCGCGCTTGCCGGCGTGTCGATGGTGATCCGCCACGGCGAAACCATCGGCGCGGCGGGGCGTTCGGGCTGCGGCAAGACCACCTGGCTGCGGACGCTCCTGCGGCTGGTCCATCCCACGTCGGGCACCGCGTTGATCGGTGGAGTTCCTCTGGAAAACATCTCCCGTGAGGCCATCGGCCGGCTCGTCGGCTACGTGGGCCAGAACCCGTTTGTCTTCTCCGGGACCGTCGCCGCCAACATCGCCTACGGCACCACCGGAGCCACCCCGGAACAGATTCGCCGCGCAGCCGAGATGGCGTGTATTCACGACGAGATCATGCGAATGCCGGGCGGTTACAAGTCCAGGGTCGCGGAGCGCGGGCAAAACCTCTCGGGAGGGCAACGACAGCGGATCGCGCTCGCGCGCGTTTTCCTGCGCAATCCGCCGATCCTCATTCTCGACGAGGGAACCTCCGCGCTGGATAACATCAGTGAAAAGCACATCCAGCAAGCCATCAACGCGGCCCAGACTGATCGCACGGTGATCCTCGTCGCCCATCGCCTGACGACCCTTCTCGACACCGACCGCATCCTCGTCTTCGAGGACGGGCAAATCGTCGAGACCGGCACCTATGATGAGTTGCTGCGCAACAACGGCGCATTCGCCGAGCTGGTCCGATCGGCCCAGGGCGACCTGATCGATGAGCCGGTTTGCGACGAAATGAACCAGGCGGTCGCCCAGGAAGTCTGAGGAATCGCCCGGGCAAGGTTGAGACGTTTCGCCCAAGACCACCGCGTTCGAGTGCGTCTCCATGCGCGCGACGCGCCGAGTGATCATCCCCCGAGATGTCGGCAGGCTGGGGCTCTCCATGCTCACGTCCGTGCCGCGCGGCCCGAGCATGCCACCCAGAAAGACCAACTCCGTGGTGGTAAACGAGAAGTGTCGATATTAGACTTGGAAACAGCGGGCGACGCGTTGGCGAATGCCCTTCTGGAATACTCTCTTGATTCCTGCACGGCGGCCTCATGGAGCATAAATATGCTGGGTCGAGTTCTGGTTCTCTCCGCCAGCGCGGGGGCGGGGCATCTGCGGGCGGCGGACGCGATCGAACAAGCGTTGAGAATCCGCGGACTGGCCTGCGAGGTCCAGCACCTGGATGTGCTCAAGTACACCAACCAGGTCTTCCGCCACCTCTATTCCAAGGCCTACATCGACCTGGTCAATAGGGCGCCCGAGGTGCTCGGCTGGCTCTACGATCATCTGGACGTGCCCGGCCGGAACGAGCAGCTTCGCCTGGCCCTCGACCGGCTCAACACGGGGCCGTTTGTCAAATATTTGAACAAATATCGTCCCGACGTCGCCATCTGCACTCACTTCCTGCCCTCGGAGATCATCTCTTGGCTCAAGGGCGAAGGGAGGGTGGATTTCTGGAATGCGGTGGTCGTGACCGACCTCGACGTTCATGCCATGTGGCTCTGCCGCAACTGCGAGCACTACTTCGTGGCCCTCGAGGAGACCAAGGTTCACCTGACGGCCATGGGCGTGCCGGAAAGCCGGGTCACCGTCTCGGGCATCCCGATCGACCCGGTCTTCGCGGTAGCCAAAGACAGCCGCACGATGCGGCTCAAGCACGAGTTGGACGAAGACCTGTTCACGATCCTGGTGTCGGCCGGCGGGTTCGGAGTTGGCCCGGTCGAGCACATCATCCAGGCGCTGCTGGGGCTCAGTCAACCGGCCCAGGTGATCGTCGTCTGCGGGCGCAACGAGGAGCTGCGCGGCCGGCTCGCGAGCACGGTGCGCCGGCTCGCCAGAACTTCCGCCGTCTCGTTCAAGCTGCTCGGGTACACGACCGAGATGGACGAGCTGATGACCGCGGCGGACCTGTTCGTGGGGAAGCCCGGCGGACTCACCACGTCCGAGGCGCTGGCCAAGGGATTGCCCATGGTGGTCATCAATCCGATTCCCGGGCAGGAAGAACGCAATTCCGATCATCTGCTCGAGGAGGGCATCGCCATCCGGTGCAACAACCTCCCCGCGCTGGCGTACAAGATCGACCGGCTGATCGCGGAGCCCGGCAAGCTCCTCTTGATGCGCGGCAACGCGCTGGCGCTCGGCAAGCCGCAGGCCGCCTTCACGATCATCGAACGGATCGATGCCGGACTGGGTGATTCCTTGCCTTCGCCGGCTCAAGAGCCCACATCGAGACGCCGGCGAAGGGCAATCCACAGGCTTTCCTATTGAGCCCGCGGGGTCCGTATCGTAGGGTCCGCTGTGCGGACCAAATGCCCCGGTGATCGGTCCGCACAGCGGACCCTACGGGGAGCTATCGACCCGGAAACCGCTCGAGACGCCGGCGCAGGGCAATTCCTATTGAGCCCGCAGGGACAGCTTGAGCCAGTCCATGCCCACGAGATAGTTGGAGCTCTGGGCGTTCTTGCCCTTGAGAATGATGCTCAGCGTATGCGCGCCCTCATCGAGCGCGACCTTCCCCAGGGGCATTTCCCCGGTATGAATCACGGAGGGGAAAGGCGCGTAGAGATCGATCTCCTCGCCCAGCGGCTTGCCGTCGAGTTCCAGCGCCACGATGCCATAATCGCCCGCCTTGGTGAACGCCGCCGAGAGCGCGTAGGCGGCCGACTGCTTGACCGGCAGTTCCAGATCGAGCTTTGCGCCTGGCTCGTGCACCACCCACCAGAGTTGGCGCCCGGCCGACCAGGCGTCGCCGAAGGACAGCATATCCTGGTTGGGCACGTCGCCAGCCGTCTTCGCTTTGACCTTCAGGTCTTCCGCCTCGATGACGCCGGGCTCCCGCTTGAGCGCGGGCTTGGGATGAACCTTCCGGCCCGACAGGTCAGGAACACCCGGCTCGATCCGTGCGTTGGAACCTGCGTAGAAATAGGCGACCGTCCCATAGGCGATCTTCACGGCCTCCCAGTGCCAGACCTCGATGTCGAAACCGAGCGACTT
>JBMFUH010000842.1:778-3515 GCA_049966735.1 Isosphaeraceae bacterium | reverse complement strand
AAGGGGGGTGGACTTGCCGGAGCGTTCGGCGGGGTTGGCGGCTCCAGCGCCTTCGGAACCAAGGCGGGAGACACGTTCACCAAGATCACCGTGGTCACGGCCTCGATCTGGATGCTCATCGCCATGGTTCTGGTTGTCCTCACCAACCGAAAGGACACTCATATCTTCGGTTCGCCCGAGACAGCAGCCACATCGTCCAAGGAGCCCGGCTCGTCGCGCGGTAAGTCGACAACCTCGGGAACTGGCACGGTGCCGGCATCGAGTTCCTCGGCGCCGGCTGGGTCTTCCTCGGGGGCCGTCCCGGCCATCCCCGTGGAGGCTCCGTTCCCAGCAACGCCAGGATCGGACTCGAAGAAACCTTAGCACCAAGCATGCAATCAATCTGGCCCAGCAATCGACATCCTCTCGTGGCTTTGTGAGGTCGCCTTGCTGCTCAGCATGACCGGTTTCGGCGATGCGCGGTATCAGGACCAGAGATGGTCCATCCAGGTGGAAGTGCGCACCGTGAACAACAGGCATCTCAAGATGTCGGCCAGGATCAGCGAGCCCTACGCGGCGCTCGAGACGGAACTGGAGCGCCTGGTCCGGGAGAAGGTGCGCAGAGGGGCCGTGCAGATCAACCTGAGGATCGACCGCCCGCGTCGGGCGGAGGACTACCGGCTGAACACGGTGGCTCTGGCCAGCTACCGCGACCAGATCCGCCAGCTTGATCCGGATGGTCCCTCGGCCCACAACGATCTGAACCTGGGTGCACTCCTGGCCCTGCCGGGGGTGGTCGAGGAGCTGCGGCCCGCAGACAGCGATTCCCATGAAGACTGGCCCGAGATTGCCCGGGTGGTCGGGGAAGCCCTGGAGCGACTGGAAACCGCGCGGGCTCAGGAAGGACGGGTCATGGCGGAGGAGCTCCAGGCGCTGGGGCGGTCGATCGACGACTACCTGGGCGTGATCGCTGCTCGCGGTCCCCTCGTGGTTCAGTCTTATCAGAGTCGCCTGGTCGAGCGGGTCTCCGCGCTGGTGCAGGACCAGGGAGTGACCGTCGAGCCCAAGGACCTGATCCGCGAGGTCGCCATCCTGGCCGATCGCTGCGATATTTCCGAGGAAATCGTCCGGATGCGGGCGCACCTCTTGCAGTACCAACAAATCCTCGGCGAGCGAGAGAGCGCCGGGAGGAAGCTGGAATTCGTCGTTCAAGAAATGGCCCGTGAGGTGAACACGATCGGCTCCAAGGCCAGCGACGTGGAGATCAGCCATAACGTCGTGGAAATCAAAGGACTTTTGGAAAAAATCCGGGAACTGATACAGAATGTGGAGTGATGCCGGGGTAGGATTGTGTCATCCCTCCGTGCTTGCTCCCGAGGCGAAACACGCGGACAACCGTCACTCGAACCAGAGGTCGTGCGTGCAGGATCTGGACTGGACAGAATTGCCCGGCCGGTTGATCGTCCTTTCCGGGGCGTCGGGATCGGGCAAGAGCACGCTCGTGAAGCGTCTGCTCGAGCACCCCGGGCTCCGGCTCCAGGTCTCGATCTCGGCGACCACTCGGCCGCCCCGGCCGGGCGAGGAGTCGGGCCGCGACTACTACTTCATGAGCCGTTCCGAGTTCGAGGCCATCCGCGACACGCTGCTGGAGTCTGCCGAGGTTCACGGGCATTCCTACGGCACGCCGGCTCAGCCGGTGCGGGAAGCCCTGGCTCGCGGAGTTTGTGTCATCCTGGTGATCGACGTTCAGGGAGGCTTCCAGGTCCGCGCCAAGGTTCCCAGCGCGCTCTTGATCTTCGTCCAGACGCCCTCACCGGAAATCCTGGAAACGCGTTTGCGGTCTCGAGGAACCGATGACGAGGCCACCATCAAGCGGCGACTTGCAAATGCGGTTCGGGAGCTGGAACTTTCAAAAGGTTATGACATTCACGTCGTCAACGATGATCTAGACCGATCTGTTCTCGAGCTGGCGGAGATCCTGGCTCGTAACCATTGTGGAGGTCGTCAGGGTTATGATCGATGAACTGAAGGAAGAGGAAATCGTCAACAAGGTGGGGGGGCGGTTCAAGCTCTCGACCTTGATCCAGAAGCGGATGATCGCGCTGAACCAGGGGGCCCGGGCGCTGGTGGACGGGCGAGGTATCGACAAGATGGCGATGGTGATCCAGGAGATCATGCAGGACAAGATCTATCTCGACATGTCCGGCAACCTTCAGATCAACGAGGCGACCGAGGAGATGGAGGTTGACGGGGGAACCGTCGATCTTACCCAGGCGACAGAATGAGCAGGCTCGCCCGGCGTTCCTGGTATGGCAAGACCCCGACCCGCAAGGCCGCCCGATGTCGCGGCCGAAGAAAAGAAGGCGATCCGTCGCTCCGGGCACACGTGAGGTAGGCTGCCCGGAGTCGTTCGGGTGCCAAGGGCGCCTGCGCACCGGGGGGTTCCATGCCTGTTCGACAGCGCTTGTCGCGCTCCGCGCCTGCCCTGACCTTCTTGCTCCTCAACCTTTTCCTTGCGCTCAGCCTGGGAGGGTACGATCCTGCCGATGCTCCCGGTTCGGGGGCCGACCCGCCCAACCATTCTCCGCTCCTCACCAACCCCTGTGGTCCCGTGGGAGCGAGCCTGGCACACCTGCTCCAGACTAGCCTGGGATGGGCGTCGTGGTTGCTGCTTTTCGGTCTGGTCGCCGTCAACGTCCTGATTGCCGCGCGGCGGCAGACCGCCGATCGCCTGGCCCCCGCTCTCGGCTTCGCGCTG
>JBMFUH010000842.1:0-768 GCA_049966735.1 Isosphaeraceae bacterium | reverse complement strand
CAGTCGCGGCGGGCCTCCTTGACCGGTTCGCTCCCGACTTATGGCCCAGCCCTCCTGTAGGCAGCGGCGGATACGTCGGCGCCCTCTTGGCCACGTTCCTGTTCAGCCACTTCGGGCCGTACGGAATGCTCCTGATCATGCTCTCGGCCGCTGTCCTGGGCCTGATTCTCTGTCATGAAGCGATGTTCGCTATGCCGTTCCGAGAAATCTCGGCGTTCGCCCGCGGCTGCGCTGCCCGCGTCGCTGGCACGAAGCTTGCCGGACCGCGACCGGGCGTCCCAGCCCTGGGCGACTGGCCGGCCACGGGCTCGGTGGGCGAGGTCGTGCCAGCCGCCTTGCCGGCGCTCGGGCGTCCCACCCTCGCCATCGGTCCCGCGGCTCAGCTCTCGTCGATCACCACCACCGACGTTTCCACCTCGGGGGCAACATCGGTTGTCGCCTCGCGGACAGCGGGAGCGATTCCGGCCGTCGACCCGGGCGCTCCCTTCGTGCTTCCCCCGCGCGATCTGCTCGAGCCGCCCGCGGTGTTTCCCGTGCAGGACCATGAGACTCAGATCCACGCCCGCGCCATGCTCCTGGAGCGGACCCTGCTCGACTTCGGCTACCAGGTGCGCGTGGTCCAGATCGATACGGGGCCGGTGATCACCCAGTTCGAGATCGAGCTGGAAGCCGGGCTGCGGGTCTCGCGAATCATGAGCCTGGCCGACGACCTGGCCATCGCCTTGGCGGTGCCGAGCGTGCGGATCGTGGCACCCATTCCAGGCAAGA
>JBMFUH010000841.1:0-3516 GCA_049966735.1 Isosphaeraceae bacterium | reverse complement strand
GAGCACGTTGGTCTTGGCGACCAGCGTGACCGACCGGGTGAGGCCGCGCGCCACCTCGGCCGGCTCGAGACTGCGGAACGGCCCCTGCCGGGCTCGCGCGCGGGCCTGCTCGAAGGCGAAGCGGAGGCAACGCTCCACGCCGGCGCGTGTATTGATGGAGGTCTGGATGGCCACTTCCTCGGCTGTTCCCTTGCGTGTGCAACCCCCCGCGCCCACGTAGAGGTCTTCGTTGTTCTCGCGGACGACCACCATGTCGATGTCGCGGGGCCCTTTGTTCCGGAGCGGAGTTTCCACCCCGGGAAAGAGATGGACAGGACGGAGATTGATGTACTGGTGGAAATCAAAGCGGAGCGCGAGCAGGATCCCTTTCTCGAGCACGCCGGGGGGAACTTGGGGGTGGCCCACCGCGCCCAGGAGGATGGCATCGCAACCGCGCAGGCGGTCTCGTTCGGCGTCAGGTAAGACCTCACCCGATTTGAGGAATCGCTCGCCCCCCAGATCATACCGCTGTAGCTCGTATTTCAGGTTCTGAGCTCGAGCCACATCTTCCAGTACGGAGAGACTTTCCGTCATCACTTCGGACCCGACGCCGTCGCCTGGGATCACGCCAATCTTGAACAATGCTTCCTCCCCATCCTCAACTCTATTGGATTTTAATCAGATTTGGTAGACTCTGAGTAAATTGGGATTGATCCGCGTCACTTCGCCGGGCCTCGGATCGTACAATTGAACTGACTGAGGGCGCGCTCTTCATGGTAACGGCGGCGAGCCGGTGTCACAAGCCGCCCGAGGCGACGCATGGTAAGCGAATAGCGCCTGTGCGAATTGCCCTCCCGCGGTGCAGCGGGGCCGCAAGCGCTAGTTGGAGACCGGTTGACAATCGGTTGGGACGGATGATACTAATCGGCGGCCCCGAGCACAGGGCGGGCCACCTCTCATGATGCCCCGTTTCACCTCGGGAAATCCCTTCAGCGTTCGGTTCTGGAAGTGACGGTTTCCTAGGGTGGCATGTCAACGGGGCGTCTGGGCGTGCGGAGACGGCGGAATGGTCACCTCGGTCGAAGGAAACACTTCAGGAAAGGACCTCAAGGCAGGCTCCTCGATTGACGAGACCAACCTGGAAAAAGCGATCGTCCGGCGCGGCCTGGCGACCGAGGCGGAGATCGAGGCCTGCAAGGTTCATCGGAACAAGCTGGTTGCTCGCAACAAGGATTCCTCGCCCAGCCTGCTTGAGGTCATGGTCGACGCCAAGGTTCTCACGCGCAGCCAGATGACCCGCTTGCTGCAAGAGAAGGGGGAAGGGCCTCGCCGGCTGGAGATCCCCGGTTACCAAATTCTCGACAGGCTGGGCAGGGGGTCGATGGGAGCAGTCTACAAGGCCAAGCAGCTCAGCGTCGACCGGGTGGTGGCCGTCAAGGTGCTGCTCGACTCCCTGGCACAAAACAAGGAGTTCATCAAGCGCTTCGAGCGCGAGGCCAAGATCGCCGCCAAGCTCTCGCACAACAACGTCGTCAACGCGATCGACGCCGGCGAGGTGGGCGGGCGCTATTACTTCGTGATGGAATATGTCGAAGGGGTCACGATCAAGGACTACCTCGACAAGAACAAGATCTTCGAGGAGCGCGAGGCCATCCGGATCGTCATGGCGGTCGCCGAGGCGCTCAAGCACGCCAACCACCGCGGCCTGATTCACCGCGATATCAAGCCCGAGAACGTGATCCTCACTCCCGACGGCGGCGTCAAGCTGGCCGACCTGGGGCTGGCCCGGCTCACGGGCGACGAGAAATGGGGCGTGTCCGAGGCCGGCATGGCCATCGGTACACCATACTACATCAGTCCCGAGCAGGTCCGCGGTCAGACCGACATCGATATCCGCGCCGATATTTACAGCCTGGGCGCCACCTTCTACCACATGGTCACCGGCAAGGTCCCCTACGGCGGCGACAACCCCAGCGAGGTCATGCGCAAACATGTTGACCCCCGCATCCAGCTCGTGCCGCCCGACCACCTGAACACGCGGCTCTCCAGCGGACTGGGCATGGTCGTCGAGACCATGCTGATGAAGAACCGCGAGCATCGCTACTCGACGCCCGACGACCTCATCCTCGACCTCAAGTGCCTGATCCAGGGCGAAAGCCCGATGATCGCCGGTCAGAAACCCGAGAGCCTGCTGGCACTGACGGAGGGAGAAGGAGCAGCCGAGGATGTCCACGAGCCGCCCGACGAGGCGGAGATGATCGAGATCGCCGGCATCGTCAATAACCGCAACCAGATCATCATGACCATCGCGATGCTCCTGGCCGTCTCGGTGATCACCAACCTGATTCTCTTGACCGTGCGCTGAGGGAGATCGGGGCGCCGTGACCACCCGCGACGCGGAGAGAGTCTCTTCGAGCTTGGCAGCTCGCCACACTCAGGCGCCAGCTCCCTGTACTACGAACTTCGAGAATCTTGTACACCGGACACAATTTCGCAAGCGAGTCCGTGGCAAGCTCTGGGGTTGCAGCCCCGGGTGATCCAGCGTGCGGAGCCACGATGGCAACCACGCATCTTATCCGTGTTCAATCCGTGGTCCTGCACCGTCTTTTGGTTGCGGCTCGGCCGCGCTGTGCGCACGCCGAACGCGGACCTTCGGGTCTGATGACCGCCGATTGGAACCCAGGCGTCAGTTCTTGCTGAAATCGAAGGAACGGCTGGTCTCTTTCCCGAGCGGATCGTTCACGAATCGACGATGGCATTCGGGACAGAGATCGAAGCGAAAGACTTTGCGAAGGGTGGTGGAGAGCTCATCCGGGGTCAGGGCCTCGTCGCGCTGGAGGAGCTCGGTGATTGCTTCCATCGGATCATCGTTGATGTCTTCTTCCTTGATTTCGGTCGGGTCAAAACCGGGATAAGCTTCAATCTTGACCACGTAGCGACCATCTCCGGACGTGGTCAAGTCCTTGCCGCAGAGATCACACGTGAAGTGGACCATCAGCGTTTCATCCCTCAGAATTGTTGAGTCGGTCCCAAGCGTCCGCTCAAGTTCACAGTCTCGATTTTAACCACGGGGATTGGTTCCGTCCAAGCCCTGTCTTGGTTATTCCAGGAATTCAAAATCGGACCGGTCCTGTCAAGGCGAGAATGACCACGGCGAGCCCCACGATCGAAAGGCAAATAGCAAAAATAACTTCATTTGGAGAATATTTAATTTCTATAATGTGAAAGCCTTCCGGGATGTCTGGATGTGCACTTGCGGGGACGTCGATGGCGAGGAATGCCCCTCGGTACGGTCGAACGGGAACAGAGACCGTGTCGACCCGCGCTTTCCATCCTGGGGCCCAGGACTCGCGGAAGACCAGAGGGTCGACAGAACTTCCCCGCGTGTACAGATCCGCCTGGCCCGGGACGCGGAAACTCACGCGCACTGGTGTCGGACCGAGCGTCGCCCAGCTTGGCGGATCCAGCCAGGCGATCCAGACGTCGCCCACCCGTTCGACCCGGGGGAACCACTCCGAGGGGGGCGGCGTCGCCCCC
>JBMFUH010000840.1:0-3520 GCA_049966735.1 Isosphaeraceae bacterium | reverse complement strand
ATCGTCGCCGGGCCGGGCAATCCTCCGGTGGTCGTCGACGCGACGGCCTGCCTGGACAACGCCGCCAAGTCGATCGTCATCGGCGGCGCGTTCGACAACAACCTGCTCTGCATCGGCGAGAAGCAGGTCTTCGCGGTGGCCGAGATCTTCGACTCGCTCACCGAGGCGATGACCCGCCACGGCGGCTATCGGCTGACTGCCGGTCAGATCGAGACCCTCACCAATGCCGCCTTCCAGAGTGGTCAGGACGGCAAGCCGCACGTCAACAAGGAGCTGATCGGCAAGGACCCGGCCGTCCTCGCCGAGCATGCCGGTGTCAAGCTCCCTCCCGGCGTCGAACTACTCTTCGGCGAGACGGGCTTCGAGCATCCCTTCGTGCAGGAAGAGCAGATGATGCCGTTCGTGCCGTTTGTCCGCGTCTCGAACGTCGACCGGGCCATCGCGTTGGCGAAGGAGAGCGAGCACGACTTCGGCCACACGGCCGTCCTCCACTCGCGCGACTCGGCCGTGATGTCGAAGATGGGCAAGATCATGGACTGCACGATCTTCGTGGTCAATGGTCCTTCCGTCGCCGGCCTGGGCGCGGGGGGCGAAGGCGTGCCGTCGTTCTCGATTGCCGGCCCCACCGGCGAGGGCGTGACCACGCCGCTCACGTTCACCCGCCAGAAGCGGACGGCCATTGTGGGAGGGATGAGGTTTATTTGAGTCATGACAGATTCCAGATGCCAGATTCCAAAAACCGGATGGCGGATGCCAAATGGCAGATGGCAAATGGCGGATGGCAGTTGCCAAATGGCGGATGGCGGATGGCAAATGGCAGATTCCAAATGGCAAATGCCAGATGACCAATGGCGGATGGCGGAGGGGCGGAGATGCAGCTCGGCCGGGTGATGGGCACGGCGACCTCGACGGTCAAGCATCCTACCTTTCAAGGGGAGCGGCTGCTGGTTGTCCAGCTCGAGACGGCGGAAGGGAAACCCGACGGCGAGCCGCTGCTCGTCTTCGACCGCTTGGGCGCGAGGCGGGGTGATCTGGTTCTCTGCACCAACGACGGCCGCGCTCTCCAGGAACTGCTGGGGATGACCACTCCCGGCCGCTGGAGCGTGATGGGTTTGCCCGATCGGCAGGTCAGCGAAACGAAGGTTGCGAAGGTTGGTCCGTGATGGGGCATGCGTCGCAAATTACGGAAATCTTGGAGCCGGCAGCGGCAACGGCCCGGTTCCGTATTCCGCCGGGTGCCTTCGACCGCGATGACCCGATCGTCAAGGTGAACGAGGCGGTGCGGGCGGTTCTGGCGGAGTTGAGAGGTCCAATCCCGACGCGAAAGGAGCCCGGTTGTCAGCTCTTCCTCGACAAGCTGCTTGCCGTCCGCCAGGCCGAGGCCCTGCCCCGTGGCACGCGTGTCGTCCTGATCGGGCCCGGGACGGTCGTGACTCCGCTGGCGCGCGATCTGCTCAAGCGGCGAGGTATCACGATCCGGCTGGGCGGAACGAGAGACGCCCAGAATCGCGTACACGGTCAGTGGGCGTTTGCCCTCGAGGCCGACAGTGGTCTGGAGCAGGCGTTGCGGCGAGCGTTCCTGGAAGACCCGCGCGTCTGGTACGAGGTCGAGCCGTCGCTCGAAGACGTCGCGGGCTGGCTGGGCGCGGAGGAAGGACGGGGAGCGTTGTGGATCACGACGGACGTTGCCCTGGCCATCTGGAGAGCCTGCCGGCGAGAAGGCATCCGCGCGGCCTCGGCCGTCGAACCGGCCGACGTGCATCGCGCGGTGCGGAGCCTGGGGATCAACCTTCTGCTGGTCGATCCGACAGGCAAGTCGATCTCCTGGATCAGGCAATTGGCCTCGGCCTTCCGAGTACACGGTGCTCCCCTGCTTCCCGAACCACTCATGGTGGAGGCAATGTGATGAGAATCGCCGAGGTGAAAGGTCGGGTGACGCTCTCAAGATTCCACCCCAGCCTGCGCGGGGGTAGGTTTCTGGTGGCCTGCCCCATGCCCCTGGCCGCGCTCCTCGAAGGCTCGCCGGCGCGGAGCGAGGAACTCATCGTCTACGACAACCTGGGGGCTGGCGAAGGGGCCCTGATCGGCATCAGCGAGGGGCGGGAAGCCGCCAATCCCTTTGGCAAGAACAAGACGCCGGTCGACGCATTCTGCGCCTGCCTGATCGACGAGATCTCTTTGTAGCGAACAAGAAAACCAATCCCCTGGACACTCTGGTGGTCTGTAGAACGGAATTCATTCCGTTCTACGCCGCGTAGCAAACGTGAGGATGGCCATGATGGGCAGCGGCACAGTGATGAACGAATGGAAGATGCGCGAGCTGATGTGCGAGATTGGCCGGCGAATCTACAATAAGGGGTTCGCCGCGGCCAACGACGGCAACATCAGCTTCAAGCTGTCCGAGGACCGCGTGCTCTGCACTCCCACGCGCGTGTCCAAGGGCTTCATGAAGCCCGACGACCTCTGCGTCGTCGACCTGGACGGCAAGCAGGTCTCGGGCAAGCGCAAGCGTTCCAGCGAGATCTTGCTTCACCTGACAGTCATGAAAGCGCGAGCGGATATTCGCTCGTGCGTGCATTGTCATCCCCCTCATGCAACGGCCTTTGCCGTGGCTCGCGAACCGATTCCCAAGTGCGTCCTCCCCGAGATCGAGGTCTTCCTGGGCGAGGTGGCCATCGCGCCTTACGAGACGCCGGGGAGCCAGAAGTTCGCCGACACGGTGCTGCCGTTCGTCAAGGACACGGAAACGATCCTCCTGGCCAACCACGGCACGCTCACCTACGGCGCCGACCTGGAAGACGCCTATTTCAAGACCGAGATCATCGACGCCTATTGCCGGATCTTGCTCCTGGCCAAGCAACTGGGCCAGGTCAATTACTACGGTGATGAGAAGGCCGCCGAGCTGATCAAGCTCAAGGCGGGACTGGGCATTCCCGACCCCCGCTTGACCCGGGGACTCGAGAACTGCGACCTCTGCGGCAACAGCCTGTTTCGTGAGGGCTACGGCGATTTCAGTCCCGAGCCGCATGTGTTCATTCATCCCAAGCTCCTGGCGGATGGCGAACCGACGGCGACAGGTGTCGCCTGTCCGGTTCAATCGCGGCAGGCCGCGGATGGCAAGCCACCGGCCCCGCCTTCCTCCAACGGCCATGCCGGCGGCCCGGATGTCGACGCCCTCGTCAAGACGATCACCGACCAGGTCATGAACGCCTTGAACGGCGCTGCCAGATGAACATGTTCATAGAGTCCGCTCGGCGGACCACCGTTTCAGTCGTAGGGCCCGCTGTGCGGACCACCGTTTCGGGAGAGTGCGGATGCGAGTGAGCATCATCGGCGGCGGCGGACTGGTCGGCTCCTGTGCGGCGTTCGCGCTCCAGTGTGGCGGGATCGTCAGCGACATCGATCTGATCGACGTCAATGTCGAGCTCTGCAAGGGCCAGGCGCTCGACTTGCTGCACGGGGCCTCGCTGGTGGCCGACCAGCGCATCCGAGCCGCCGGCGACGAGACGATTCCCGAGAG
>JBMFUH010000839.1:0-3527 GCA_049966735.1 Isosphaeraceae bacterium | reverse complement strand
GCCCAGGGCAGGTCCGCATTTTGGCCGGCGAGATGGTTCAAGCGCTCCTCAAGCTGGGTTTGATCGAGGCGACCACGTCGCTGATCGCGGGGATCTTCAAGCGATCGCTGGTCGGCTTCGCGGCCGGCGGGACCGTACAGGCGGTGGCCATGGCCTACCTCACGCGAGTCTCGGGCAGGGCATTCATCGACTACTTCCGCGCGGGGCAGTCATGGGGGCCCGAAGGAATCAATGGCGTCCTGCTCCGCCAGTTCGACCTCAACAGCCGATCCGAGTTCCTCCAGGACTTCGCCACGCACGTCGTGCAGACCGTGCTGAGCAAGATTCCCGCGGTCAGCTTCTCCGGCCCGCCGGCCCTCGATAGGAAGGAGCATCCATGAAGCTCTTCGCCGACGATCACGAGACCATCACCGGCACGGCCCGCCGGCTGCGCTCGGGCGAGACGAGCTGCGTGCAGGTCCTCCAGTCGTGCCTCAATCGCATCGACGAGAGAGAATCCACCGTCCGCGCCTGGGTGCTCGTCGATCGCGACGGGGCGATGAAGCAAGCGAGGCAACTCGACGAAGAGCTGCAAGCCGGCCACGACCGCGGCCCGCCGCACGGGATTCCCATCGGGATCAAGGACATCATTGACGTGGTAGGGATGCCGACGGAATGCGGTTCGCCCCGCGGCTCCGGTCGGGCCGCCGAAGCGGATGCAACAATCGTGGCCCGGCTGCGGAATGCCGGCGCTGTGATCCTGGGGAAGACCGTCACAACGGCCTATGCATGGATCGATCCCCCCGTCACGCGCAATCCCTGGAACCTGGAGCGCACGCCCGGCGGCTCGTCGAGCGGCTCGGCCGCGGCGGTGGCCTGCGGCATGTGTCTGGGAGCGATTGGCACGCAGACCGGCGGCTCGATCACCAGGCCCGCCGCGTTCTGCGGGGTATGCGGCATGAAGCCGACGTACGGCAGCGTGAGCACGACCGGCATCCTCCCGTTCGCCCCGAGCCTCGATCACCCTGGCCCGATCGCCCGTTGTGTGGACGACTTGAGATTGCTCTATGAGGCAATCCGAGATCCCAAGCGTTGGTTGGAGCCTGGGGACGTCGAGGATCGCGATCTGGACGCGAAGCCCCCCCGGCTGGGACATCTGACTGGGTTTTTCGACGACCGCGCCTCCGCGGAGATGCGGTGGGCAACCTATTCCTTCTTGAAGCGGTTCGAGGGACGCTGTGATATGCTTACGCAGCGCAAGGAGAACCCGTGGGCAACCTACTTGGCAACCTACTTGAACTGGTTCGGGGGATGCAGTTCCCAGGTGATTCAAGTGCCTGTTGATTTCGCGGAGGTTCTCAACCACCACCGAACGATCATGGCTGCCGAGGCGTTCCAGGTCCATGGCGAGCGGTTTTCCTTATTGCCAGAGGCGTACCCTCCCCGGATCACGGAGCTGATTCTGGAGGGAAGTCAAATCTCGAAGGTGAGCTTCGCGATGGCAGAAGCGGAGCAGGCGCCGAACGTCTCCAGCATACTGGGCCTGCTTGACGGGCCAGACGAGCTCGACGCTCTTGTGACACCCGCCGCTCTGGGCCCTGCCCCCGACCCGAGCACCACAGGCGACCCCGCGTTCAATTCACCCTGGAGCTACCTGGGCTTGCCCACGGTCTCCTTCCCCATCGGCTTGTCGGCGGACGGCCTACCCCTTGCTGTCCAGTTGATTGGAAGGGCGGGAAGCGAGTCGCTCCTGTTGCGAACCGCCAAATGGTGTGAAACGGTGATCCGATCCGCCAACTGAGGGAGCTGAGGTTCACCGGAACATGACCACCGCGAGCGATACCGAGCCCGTCGAGCGAGCCCGCGACAGCCTGGAGGCCACGCTTCAGGGGCTCCAGCTCACGCCCGAGGAAGAGAAGGTCCTCGCCGACGAGATCCGCCAGCTTCGCGAGCTGACCAAGAAGCTCGACGAGACCACCATCGAGATCGCCGCCTTCGGCATGGTCAGCCGGGGCAAGTCGTCGGTCTTGAACGCCCTCCTGGGCCGCGACGTCTTCGAGATCGGCGCCACGCACGGGACAACGCTTTCCCAAAGAGCCCAGCGGTGGGAGCAAGGGGCGAGAGGACCGACCGGGCTCGACCAGGCGCGGCTGGTGCTGGTCGACACACCGGGCATCGACGAGGTGGGCGGCGAGGTCCGCGAGGCGCTCGCGCGCGAGGTCGCCCGCACGGCGGACCTCATTCTCTTCATCGTCTCCGGCGACATGCAGCGCAGGGAGGTCGAGGCGCTCTCGGAGCTGCGCTCGCATCAAAAGCCAATCATCCTTGTCTTCAACCAGATCGACCGCTATCCCGAGGCCGACCGCGAGTCGATCCACGCCAGGCTGGAAGACGAGCGGGTGAAGGGGCTGATCCGTCCCGAGGACATCGTCCTCACCGCGGCCCGGCCCGACCCGGCGCGGATCAAGGTCCAGGAAGCGGACGGCTCCTCGAAGATCGTCTGGGAGAAGCCCGCGCCGGTGATCGAGCCCTTGAAGACGCGGATTCTCGACGTGCTCGAGCGCGAAGGCAAGGCGCTCGTCGCGCTCAACACCTTGCTCCTGGCCGGCGACCTGCACGAGGAGATCGTCCGCCGCAAGGTGCGCATTCGCGATGAGGCGGCCAACCGGATCATCTGGAACTTCGCCATCGCCAAGGGAGCAGCGGTCGGGCTCAACCCCATTCCCGTGGCCGACCTGGCCGGCGGCGTCGCGGTCGATGTGGGCATGATCCTCGCGCTCTCCAAGGTCTACGGCATCCCGCTCACGCGGGCTTCGGCCCTCAAGCTGGTCCGCGACATGTCGATCGCGCTGGGAACGATGGGACTGGTCCAGGTGGCGACACGACTCGTCCGCAGCGGCGTCAAGTCGGCCATGGCGGGTCTGACCATCATGACCGGCGGACTGGCAGGACCGCTCACCGCGCTGGGATACGCCGCGTTGGCAATGACTCAGGCCAGCGCCGCGGCGTCGATGTCGTACGTTGTCGGCCAGGGCGCCAAGACGTATTTGCGCCAGGGGTGCCAGTGGGGACCCAGGGGCATCAAGACCGTGATTCAGCAACTGATGGTCCAGGCCAAGGCCGACTCGGTCATCGAGCGGCTGCGCGACGACCTCAAGAAGCGGCTCCAGAAATGATCTCCAGGCGGACGGGAACAATCGTGCTCGTGGTTGCCGGCCTGGCGTTTCTCGGTGCGGGGCTCGCCTACGAGATCGTCGCCACCGCGCCCCTGCGCGGCGCCTTGCGCGTCTTCACCGCGCTCGTCGCTCTGGGCAACCGCACCGACCTGCCCGACAATCAACGCCTGGAGCTGGCCCGTTCGCTCTGCTCAGAGCGCTACCTTGCCCACAAGCCGCTGTCGCTCAGCCGGGAAGGCGGCATCAAGGGCTTTCCCCGGGCCATCGACAAGAACTACCGCGCCTGGCGCGAGGGCGAGAACGTCTGGATCTGCCCGACTAACCCGGATTATTCAAATAGGCCCCAACGAAGAGCCCTCGATTTACGTATAA
>JBMFUH010000838.1:0-3531 GCA_049966735.1 Isosphaeraceae bacterium | reverse complement strand
CCCACCGCAGTCAGGAGGATCGGAATCGCCGACTTCCGGCCGGCCTCCCTGAAGTCGGCGGCCGCGAGCCGGGCCTGGAGCTCGGCAAGGGACGAGAGGTCGTCGATGAATTCGGCGACTCCCTCGAATTCAGCCGAGCTGGAACCGGGCACACGAGCTGTACCACGACCGTTCACGGACGCCTGATCAGCCATCCCAGGACGACTCCTATTCCAAGGGCGATCCCCAATGCCTTCACGGGCTCTCTGATCACAAAGTCCCTCACCATGTCTCTTCCCTCGGCCAGCCGCTCACGGGCGACTGCCACATCCTGGCGCGCCATCGCCCTGATCTCTTCCAGTTGCGGTGTAAACTCCGCTTTCGTGCCTTGAACGCGGTCATTCATTGTCCGGACCTCCAAGAACTTGGTGTCGATCGAATCTACTGCTTCCACCTGATGTCCTACCGTCCCGCCTGGCCCGTCCAGCCGCCTCGCTCCCCGGCTGACTGCGAGAGCGCGGTCCGGCCCTCCGGCCTCGTCGGGTATTGTTGTTCGAGCCAGCGCAGCAGATAATTCTGACCCGCATGGACGGCCACGGGGAACACGATGTCCCAGGCGGCGAGCAGGATCTTCGGGCCGATCTTCGATGTTCCCTGGCTCTTTGCGCTGGCTCCCGCGACGGGTTCAACAGCCGTGGCCCCATCGGCCAGGTTCGCGGTGTCGGCCGTGCCCTTCTGATGACCGCTGGTGTAGACCACGTAGCCGACCGCGGCCGCGGCGCCCAGGGCGATCCAGGGATACGTCCAGGTGAATCGTCCCCAGTCAGCGAAAGCTTCAGCGCCGGCGACGGATTCGCGCACGTTCGTGTGAAGCTCGCGACGAATCACCGCCATGCGATGGAAGATCTCATCGATGTCATTCGGGCCCGTGGCCACGGTTCTCTCCCTGCGGTTTCCGGGAATCTGCCGCGTATTTCATGCGGAGGCCGGTCTGGGTGACGTCCTCACCGGCTGGGCTTGTCAGTCTTGCCGGTCTCGCCCTCGTAGTTCGGCGGCGGGTTATCGCCGGTTGATTTGACCTTCCTCTCCGTGGTCGTGGTGGTCGTTCCACCCGGCGTCGTGATCTTTTCCGTGGTCCCTGTCGTCGTCTCCTGGCCGCAGCCCACCAGGCAGACGGCGGAGAACAACAGGAGGCCGAGAATCAGGGCTGATGACAGGGTCCTTTTCATGAGTTTCTCTCTTCTGGAGCAACGAGCCATTGTGTCCAGGCCGGCCCACGGTGAGCCTGCCCACCTCAACGACGATCAAGCAGTCGGCCCTCACCTCCTGCCAAAGATCAGGGAGATCACGAAGAGGGCCAGGAAAACGAACAGCAGAACCTTGGCGACCATCGCGAAACTGCCGGCGATGCCCCCGAAGCCGAGGATGGCGGCGAGCAAGGCGAGGATCGCGAATGTGATGACCCAGCCGAGCATGGGACACTCTCCTTTCATGGAAAACCTTGGTGCTCACCACGAGCGGCGTCCGCCCCCAGGTAACCCAACGAGACGGATCTTGACATGGCCGCCACAGCCAGACCGAATCGAGTTCTCCTCAGATGCGCCCAAGAAGCACGAGGATCAAGACGATCACCAACACCAACCCCAGGCCGCCGCTGGGACCATAGCCCCAGTTCCGGCTATATCCCCATCTTGGAAAGGCGCCCAGGAGGAGCAGGACCAAAACAATCAGCAAGATCAGACCGATACTCATTGATCACCTCTTTACGATTGTCTGAGAACCCCTGGAAGCCGCAGCCGTGGCCGCAGCGGCGAGCGAAATAAAAAAACCGACGTGCTGGAATATCCAGAGGTATTCGACCACGTCGGTTTACTCGTCAACGAGCCCCCCGGCCAGGCCGAGTTGCCCTTTATCTAGTCATCCGACAACTTCGATTCAGGTTTTCAACGGAGCCGGCTGTGAGTTCACAATGGCTCCGTGTCTAGATTCATTGTCCTGCATGAAGAGAGAGAAAGCAAGTGAATTTATTTGCGATTTCTTGTGCCGTGGATCCGTGAGATTCTGACCCTGTGGAGGCCGACCCAACCAGGATCACGATTCAAGGGCGAGGAATTCAGCGGCCCGCGTCCTTGATCTTCTCGCCGACGTTATGCACGACATCCTTGGTGTTCTCGGCAACGTTGTGCGCCGCGTCCTTGACCTTCACGCCCACATCGTGTGCCGCGTCCTTGGTCTTCTCGGCGACATGGTGCGCGGCGCCCTTGACCTTCTCAGCGGCGGCGTGCATCCCTTCCTTCACCTTTTCACCGGCGGTCGACATGAGCTGGCTCCTGTTTTGATGGTGGGAATCATGAAAAAAAGCCCTTCCGCGCGAATCCTCACGCGGCAGGGCTACCTTGACCTTGAACTCCCCACCCCATCGGACGTGGAAAGCTTCAGACGTTATTAGATATCAGACGATTCCAGATGTCAATAGACTTCTGGTCGGATTGCGATTCTGTGCTCTGCCCCTTTCGTCTTCATTGCTCTTGCGGACGTCGAGGAGGGCATCCCCGGTCAGAGTATTAGAACAACCATACAGAATTCCTTCACTTGTCGACTTGATAGCATGCGACGACGGCGGTCACATTGTCGGGCCCACCTCGGCTGAGGGCCAGGTCCACCAGGCGAGCGCAGGCGTCGTCGGGGTCGAGGTGATGTTCAAGCACCTTGGCGATCGCTTCGTCGTCAACGGGCTCGGTCAGGCCGTCGGTGCAGTAGAGCAGGGTGTCGCCGTCGCACAAGGCCAGCTTGTGGATCTCGGCAAAGACGCCCTCGTCGGGGCCGCCGATGACGTTGGTCACCACGTTGCGCCGCTGGTGCCGCTTGGCGTCATCGGGCGAGATCGCGCCGCTGTCGATCACTCGATCAACTTGGGCGAAGCGCCGGTGCGATTCGGAGTCGTCCCGAGCTTCCTCGGGTATGATACGAAGTCCAGCAATTTCGTGCGCTATCCCTGGGGATATCTCGCAGGATCTGGCCTGCTCCCGAGGAAGCGCGCGCACTCAAACTGGGCTCCGCATGTGTAGGGCCCACAGATCGGAGATCTCTTTTGGGGGAAGTGCAGCCCTCAAGGCGATCAGTACCGCAAGAACATCGATGACCTCCTGGCTGATCGCCCCGCTCACTGGACTCAGATGGCCGGTCGCCGCGAACACCATACCGACAATGCTCAGGAGCATGCCGCCCACCGCACTCTGGAGCGCGATCGAGCGCATACGACGACTGATGTGCGTGAACTCGTCCACTTTCTTGATGGAATTATCCATGACCACGACGCCCGCCGCTTCCGCGGTCACGTCGCTGTTCTGCCCGATCGCCATGCCGACCGTGGCGGCCATCATGGCCGGGGCGTCATTGATGCCATCGCCCACGTAGAGTGTCTTGGCTTGGGCCGTTTCGTTGCGGACGATGGCCAGCTTTTCTTCGGGGCTTTTCTGACACTTCTCGCCCAACAACACCGGAATTTCACGCGACTCGACGCGGTTGCAGGCCAGGATCAGGTAAGGGATT
>JBMFUH010000837.1:0-3536 GCA_049966735.1 Isosphaeraceae bacterium | reverse complement strand
GGATCCCGGCCCGCCGATCGAGGATCGCGGAGGTGATCTCGTTCACGCCGTCGTAGAAGATGACAACGTCGGGCCGGGCGCCGTTCTGGAGCATGCGGCAGAGCGTGATCAACTCCTGCGTGCTGACGTAAGCGATCTCACCGAGGTTCGTGATCTGGGCGTTGATCCCGCGACTGACCAGTTCGCGCGCCAGGCAGCTCGGTATCGTCCCCTCATCGCGCGCGCCGACGCCCCACAGGGTCGAGCCGCCAAACATCAAGATTCGCAAAGGCTTCCTGGCAGCGTCGTTGGTCGAGGCGGGCGGCCTCCACGTGGCGCGAACGCCGTGCTCGTCGATATTGAGATACTTGCCGTGGAACGGCTTCTGGCGAAAGTACACGTAAGAGTGCCAGTCGGGCTCGATCCGTGCCTGTTCGTCGAAGGTCTCCCGCACCCAGGGGGCGTTGGCATATCCCTGCTCAACCAGCCGAGGATCGGTGGACGGCGGCGGCCTCAGGCGATCCTTGACCTCGAAGAAAAGCCGAAGCCCCAGCTCCAGCGCGATGACCAGGACCACCGTGATTCCCAGGATCGACCAGGCGGTCTGCATTGCCTGGAGGAAGCGTTTCAGGCGACGGAAGCGTTCGCTCATCAGATCGTGACGGTTCCCGAGGATGGCGCGACAGGCCAGGAAAGGACGCGGGCAGGCGCTGCGTCGGCTGACAATCATGCTATCCGCTCCACGTCCGAGCCGCAATCCGGGCGGAACAGGCGAAGTTTGGTCAAAGTTCACTCGGCAGAGTGTATAATGGAACAAGTCGATCGCGGAGACGCCCCGATCAGACAGGAGGGACCAGATGGAGACCAAGCAGGTTAACGGGAAGCTCGACGAGGTCACGTTGGTCCGTCCCGGGGTCGGGACCGAGACCATCGCTCTTGCCGAAGGCTCGACACTCGGCGATCTCCTGCGGCAAGCGGGAATCAAGGCGTCCGACTCCGCCGTGCTCATTGACGGCAAGGAGCTCGCGGATCAACTTGTGCTCAAAAATGGCATGGTCGTCACGGTGATGCCTCAGCCAGAGAGACCGGCCGGCCCGAGGTCGTGGCGCGACCTGATGGGGGACTTTCACGACGATCCAGCCTTCGAAGAGGTTATGCGGATTGTTGAGGCGGAGCGGAATGCGGAGAAGGAACAAGGATGATCGTTCTGGATACGCAACCAGTGTCGCAACTTCAGCGCGCGGGATCGCCAGGCGCTGCTCGCATCGAAGAACGCCTCGCTCGCCTTTCACCCGACGAAGTCTGGATCACGATCATCACCCCTTTCGAGCAATTCAGAGGCTGCCTCGCGGCAATCAATGCGGCCAAGGGCCCGGATGAGCAGTTGCCGCCATTCAGAGTGCTCGAAAGACTCCTCGATCATTACAGCCACCGATGGCGGGGGCGAATCTTGCCCTTCGATGCCGCCGCCGTGAGGGAATTCCAGAACTTCACGCCTCAGTTGATTAGGAAGATTGGTGCCCGAGATGCGCGGATCGCCGCCATTGCACTCGCCTACGATGCCACAGTCTTGACCGCCAACGTCCGCGACTTTCGGCTGGTGCCCGGTTTGAAAGTCGAGGAGTTCGCGTAGAAGCGACGAACCACACATTGTCGAGCGGAGAAATCATCATGAATCTCATCGTTGCTTGCACCGTGTGTCTCCCCCTCATGGTGCCACAAGACGATGGTCAACCCGCGGCCGTTGCCGCTGACCAGGTCATCCGCAATGGCCGGGTGATCACGGTCGATGCGCACGACACGGTGGCCCAGGCGGTCGCCATCCGGGGAGATCGGATCGTCGCGGTGGGCAGCGATCGGCAAATCGAGCCGCTGATCGGGCCGAGCACGAAGGTCATCGACGCCGCCGGCAAGACGGTTCTGCCCGGGCTCATCGACAGCCACTGTCATCCGCTGAGCGCGGCGGGCAGCGAGGCCGACCACCCCATACCGGCCTTCGAGTCGCTGGGTGACCTGAAGGAGTACATCTCCGCGCGAGTGAAGGCCCAGCCCAAGGGAACCTGGATCGTCGCCCGCTACGCCTTCCCCACCCGGCTGGCCGAGAGCCGTTTTCTCACACGGGCCGAGCTGGATCAGCTTGCGCCGAAGCACATGGTCCTGCACCAGGGAGGACCCGCCGGGGTGGTCAACAGCAAAGCCCTGGCGTATTCCGGGATCACCCGCGACATCCCCGATCCGCCCGCCGGCAGGATTGTGAAGGACCCCGCGACCGGTGAGCCGACCGGAATGCTCCGCAACGCCTACTCGGTGCTCAAGGATCTGCCCGCCGACGCCTACGGCGATTCCGGCAAGCCGGACGCCGGACGGCTCAAGCTCCTCTTTGCCAGGTTCAACGAGCGCGGAATTACCAGCATCGGCGACCGAGGCACCAGCGATGATGCCCTCTCGCTCTATCGCTCACTGCGTGATTCCGGCGAATTGACCGTCCGGGTGCATGCCACGCGAATCCTCAGTCCACCCTATGACAACCGGGCCGCGATCATCTCCAAGATCAACCAACTCGCTCATTACGACGGTCCCGGCGAGCCGAACGGCCCGACGGGCGTGGGTGACCACTGGGTTCACGTCGGGCCGCTCAAGGTCTTCATCGACGGGGGCATGCTCAACGGCACCGCCTACATGCGCGAGCCTTGGGGTGTCGGACCGACCTACCAGATCACCGAGCCAGACTATCGCGGCCTCCTGTTCATCAAACCCCAGGTCCTGCGGGTGATCGCCGAGGAGGCCGCGCGCCGAGGCTGGCAAATGACCGCGCATTGCGCCGGCGAGGCGGGCATGGACGAACTGCTCTCGGCCTACGCGGCGGCTGACCGCAAAGTCGGTATCCGCCACCGCAGATGGCTGATCACCCACGCCAACTTCACCTCGGCCCAGAACCTGAAAACCTGCGCCGAGCTGGGCGTGGCCGCCGACCTGCAACCCGCCTGGCTCTACAAGGACACGCGGACGTTGCTCAAGGTGCTGGGCCCGCGGCGGATGGAGTGGTTTCATCCCTATCGCAAGTGGCTCCAGGCCGGAATCATGATCGGAGGCGGCAGCGACCTCATGATCCGCCTCGACCCGATCCAGTCGACCAACCCCTGGGACCCCTGGCTGGGAATCTGGGTGGCCGCGACCCATACCGCCCAAGGGGTGGGCGTGTTCCATTCCGACCAGAAACTCACTCGAGCCGAAGCGCTGCGGTTCTACACGATCAACAACGCGTGGCTCGAGTTCCAGGAGCACGACAAGGGAACCATCGAGCCGGGCAAGCTGGCCGACTTGATCGTGGTCGACCGTGACCCACTCACCTGCCCCGACGATCAGCTTGCCGGCACCCGCGTGCTTCGGACGATCGTGGGCGGCAAAACCGTGTACCAGGACAACGTCCCTTGAACATGAATGACGACCACGATCAAGCGCTCTCGCGGGCATTTGACGGCCAGGCGCCCCAGTTCGAGAAGGCACCCGTCCAGAGCGACCCTGTCGCCTTGCGGCGACTCGTCAAGCACGCTGAT
>JBMFUH010000836.1:0-3536 GCA_049966735.1 Isosphaeraceae bacterium | reverse complement strand
GAATCGCCAAGGCCAAGGGGAGGTCGCAGGACAATTCTCGGACGCTCTCCTAGCTCGCGATGGCTGCAAAAGAGAAATTCGCGCTCGCGGTGATGCGGATTGGCATGTCTTTTGTGCTCCACACCCCCCGTATCTCCCGGTCGGTGGCCAGTATTGCCTGGTTGGAGGCCGGTTTGCAACCCCGCCGACGAAGCCCCTCCATGCGCCGCTTCGCACTTGGAGATCTCACCTGGCGTGTTGCATCACGGTCCCCTGCCAATGACCCGGTAAGGAGTTCGCCAAGCCCACATTCCTCGCCGTCTGCAGCGGGCTTGCGCGATCGCGCCCCGAGGCGATCCGGAGGGTCTGGAGGCTGAAGCCGTCAAGGGCACGCGCAACCACCGCCTTATTGAGAGCAGGCCGGGCTTGTGCTTTCCTGGAGGAGAGGCTCCCCGCCCGGTCGGTCTCGATCCAACCGCGGGCCGAACTGTACGGAACAGACCAAGGACTCTTCGATGAGATTCGCACCCGTTGCTCGCTCAGCCGCGCTGGCCGCCGTTTGCTGGCTCCTGCCCACGGTCAGTTCCGCGCAGCTCGCCGATTCCCGCTCGCTGGACATCCGCGACATCAGGCTGAGCGCGGCGAGCGTGCCGGTTGGCTCGCCCGTCGAGATCACTGCGGATTTCGCCGCCAACTATGATAATCCGTTTGATCCGGACCAGGTCGCGGTCGACGCCCTAGTGACCACGCCGGGCGGCAAGACCGTGACCGTTCCGGGCTTTCTCGACGTTCCCATGCGTCTGGAAACCACCAGCGGCCGAGAAAAGCTGTCCACGAACGGGACGCCCACATTCCGGGTCCGCTACACCCCGGTTGACCAGGGAAAGTATCAGCTCGTCTTGCAGCTCCGCGACAAGAGTGGAACGTTTCACTCCCGGCCCCTGACACTCTCGGCCACGGCGAGCCAGAGCCCGGGGTTCATTCGCGTCTCCAGGCAATCGCCCCGGTATTTCGCTTTTGACGACGGCCGGCCCTACTTCGCCGTCGGCGAGAATGTGTGCTGGTCGGGTCAGCGCAAGCCTGTGGCCGATTACACTGCCTGGTTCAAGGGGCTCGGCGGTGCCGGCGGAAACTGGGCCAGGCTCTGGCTGGCGTTCAACGAGAAAGGGCTCGAGTGGATGCCGCAGCCCACTCCCAAGCCGGGCGTCGGAACCTATCTGGGACTCGGCCGCTATTCCCCCGGCAACGCCTGGCGGCTCGACCAGGTGGTCCGCCTGGCGCGCGAGAATGGCGTCTACCTGATGTTCTGCCTGGGCACCTATGGCGAGTTCACTCAAGGGGGATACTTCAATGAAGGTGCCTGGGAGAGCAACCCCTACAATATGAGGAACAGCGGCCCGTGCGCGTCGCCGTCCGATTTCTGGACCAACGCCGAAGCCAGACGCCTCTACAAGAACCGCCTGCGCTACCTCGTCGCGCGGTGGGGATATTCACCCAACGTCTTCGCTTGGGAATTCTGGAACGAGGTTCCCGAGACGCCCAAAACCGCGGCCTGGGTCGCGGAGATGGCCGGCTACCTCAAGAGCATTGATCCCAACCGCCATCTCGTCAGCACCACCTACGGCAATGCGGCAACCTGGAAGATCGCCGACGTCGACTTCACCATGACGCACATGTACGGCCAGGCCGGCAACACCGCCGACTTCACCTCCCGGATCGAGCACGACGCGCGCCAGGCACTCCCTTTCAACAAGCCCTACCTGCTGGCCGAATTCGGCATCGACTGGCAGACCGGAGACCAGCGCTGGGATCGTCCCCGGAGCGGTCTGAACATGCACAACGGCGCATGGGCCGCGATGATGAGCGGCGCGGCCGGCACGGCCATGCTCTGGTACTGGGACGGCTACGTCCATCCGCACAACCTTTATCATGTTCTCACGCCCGTGCGCAAATTCGCCGACGCGGTCGACTGGGCAAGAACGCCCTTCCTGCCGCTCTCCGACATTCGCCTCGAGCAGGGGGATCTCCAGTCAGAGACGTTCACCGACCTGCTTGTGCCCGCGACCATCGAGTGGGGCCGATCGCCGTCGAATTCGTACACCGTGGGCCATGACGGCACCGTGCGGGGAGGGCCGGTGGCGTTGACGATCGGCAGCCCGAAGCGCGGAAATCCAAAAGAGCTGCCTTCGCGGTTGACCTGGCGTCTCGACATGCCGAGGCCGGGTACCATCACCGCCCGGCTGGGTGAGGTTTGCACCAGAGCCCGGCTCCAGATCGCGGTGGACGGCCAGGTGAAGGTCGACCGCGAGCTGACCGCTGGCGCGCCCGGGAAAGGCCCCTGGAAGAAGGCTCACTTCCTCGACCAGTGGAAGGTCTGGGTGAGCGACTACGACGAGGAGATCGCCATCGACGTTCCCGCCGGCAAGCACGACATCGCATTCGCGAACGTTGACGGAGACTGGCTCCAGGTCCGCTCGCTGCGCCTGCCTCGTTATCGGTCCAGCCGGTTCCCGGCCGTCGATTCCCTGGGGCTGGCCAGCGACCACCTGCTCTTGCTCTGGTTCCACAACCAGGAGAGCACCTGGCGTACCGAGTACGACGGCAAGAAACCATCCTTGCTGCGGGCCCTGCGTGCCCGCGTGCCAGCGACCAGCGGAACCTGGCAGGTGGCGTGGTGGAACACAAGCACCGGCGAGATCATCCGCCGCGACCAGGTCAGCGCCCGGAACGGCGAGCTGACCGTCACTATCCCCGACTTCAGCTCCGACATCGCGGCGCGGGTGGAACGCCCCGCCCCTGGCAGGCAAGGCGTCTCACGGTAGAGACTGCTCGCCATGGGGGTCAGTTCGGATTTCTGAACAGGTTTTCAATTGACCCGTAACGACGCTCATGCCTACCCTTGGTAGGTTTGAGCGATCTTTGAGGACGCATTCCACTCAAAAACCGGAGAGACAGCGATGAGATTCCTGCCGGGATTGCTGGTACTGTTGAGCTGGGCGATCATGGCGATGGCGTCCGATGCGCGAGCCGGCGAGGGAGACGACGCGCGGGCGCGAAAGCTGATGGAGGAGGCGTTCAACCGCCGCTATCGCTGGCCCGACAACTTGAAGGGTTTCTCGGCCGACTTCTTCTATCGCCAACACGACCAGACCGTCCAGGGGACGCTCAAGGCCGACGTCACCAGGACGCACGGCGGTGTCGAGGTGAGTTGCGACGACGAGCACGTGAAGAAGCTGGTCGAGTCCACGATCGCCAGCACGGTCATGCACAGCCGGGCGCTGCGATTTGACAAGACCTTCGGCGACTGCACGTTCGCGATCGAGGGCCCAGGAAGCCGGGGCGGCACGAAGCTCAAGCTCACCGGCCACGGCTTCTTCAAGGATTTCACCGTCAAGGACGGCAACATCATCGAGAACCACGGCGGCCACGGCGAGATGTCCAGCGAGGTGACGGTCCACCAGGTCGTCTGGATGGCCGACAGCGGCAAGATCCTCCCACACGAGTATTCCTTCAAAATCAAGACCGGCGATCACGAGCAGTCCGGCAAGAACGTCGAG
>JBMFUH010000835.1:0-3542 GCA_049966735.1 Isosphaeraceae bacterium | reverse complement strand
GACAGTTTGAGTTGGTCCACCGAGCAGTGTATCGAAGCGACGCCCCCGAACCACGGGTCGAGCTGAAGCTGCCTCACGGCTTCGAGTCGACGTCGATCGGCACGGTCAACAAGGCGGTTGCGTTCGCTCCTGGCTTCATGTACGCCGACGCGACCTACCGCGTCTCGATGCACGATAAGCAGACCGGTCTTCGGAAGGAGTCCATCGTCTTGGTTGGCGCTGATGGCCGCAGGATCTTGGAAGTGCCAGTCGTCTGGCAGAGGTTTCCCTTTCTGTCCACCGTTCCCAGCCGCGTCTTTCTCGGCTTGCAACCGGTGCGGGTCTTTCTACGGTGCCTTGATGAGGACGTCGAGTTGGCGTCGATTGCCTCCGCGCCCGCGGGCGTCCGAGCAACTTTGGCTTCGTCCAGGGAACTGACGGTGTGCCTCGCTGACCACGCGCCGCGGATCATCAACGGGGAAATCGAAGTGCGGACCACCGCCGCCGCTCGCCCGCCTCTGAAAGTGCTCGTGATCCGCTACGCGCCCACGGCCCACGAATGACGGACTCGTCAAGCTCTCAGGTCGCCGCTGCCGACTCGCCCGCCGGCCGATCTCCTTCGGCATGACACACGGTCGGAGGAGCGTCTGCGCGTTGCGCCAGACCGCACTCTCTTGACTCGGTTCGCGGAAGCGGCGAAGGTTGCTTTGAGGTGAAACCGGTCCGCGTTCGATCTTGCCGTGGACGAAGCATGCGAGTGAGGAGACGTCATGAGGCCTTGCTTGATGAAACCGCGGATGAGGATCTGGGGAATGGCTCTGGCTGCCGTGGCAGCCCTGGTCGTTTCAGGAGGCGGCTGGTTCGTGGCCCGCGCCGACGATCCACCCACGGCGGCTTCGTCACCCAACGCGGCGGCCAAGCGCTGGTTCGAGGATGCGAAGTTCGGTCTCTTCGTCCACTGGGGCGTCTACTCGCTCCTGGGCAAGGGCGAATGGGTGATGAACAACGACAAGCTGCCGATCAGCGAGTACCGGAAGCTGCCGCCGCGGTTCAACCCGACCAAGTTCGACGCGGAGGAGTGGGTCAAGCTGGCCAAGGCCGCCGGGATGAGGTACATCACGATCACCAGCAAGCATCACGACGGCTTCTGCATGTACGCCAGCAAGCTCACCAACTACGACATCGTCGACGCCACGCCCTACGCCAAGGACCCAATGAAGGCGCTGGCGGCCGCCTGCCATAAGGAAGGGATCAAGCTCTTCTTCTACTATTCGCTGCTGGACTGGCATCATCCCGATTACTTTCCGCGAGGACGGACCGGCAAGACGGCCGGGCGCGAGGAGAAAGGCGACTGGAAGAAGTACGTGGCCTATTACCAGGGCCAGGTTCGCGAACTATGTACGAACTACGGCGAGATTGGCGGTATCTGGTTTGATGGCTGGTGGGACCGGCCCGACGCTGACTGGGACCTGGTGGGGACGTACCGGATCATCCACGAGCTTCAGCCTGGTGCGCTCGTGGGCAACAACCATCACGTGGCGCCGTTCCCCGGCGAGGATTTTCAGATGTTCGAGCAGGACCTGCCCGGGGAGAACTCGGCCGGCTTCAACAAGGCCGGCGTGGCCGCTCGACTTCCCCTGGAAACGTGCATGACGATGAACCGGTCGTGGGGGTTCAACGCACGAGATACGCATTTCAAGAGCCCCGAAGAGGTGATTCACGCGCTTCTGGGCGCGGCGGGGCGTGGCGCCAACCTGCTCCTGAACGTTGGTCCGCGGCCGGATGGAACGATCGGCGCGGAGTTTACCGATCGCCTGCTTGAGGTGGGGAAATGGCTCGATGCCAACGGCAACACCGTCTACGGCACGCGCAAAGGGCCTGTTTCCCCTCAGCCCTGGGGTGTTTCCACGGTCAAGACGTCGGATCCGCTTGACGTTTATCTCCACATCATGAAGCCGGTTGACGCGATCTCCGTTCCCCGGAAGATCGGTTCCTTCACCGCGTTCGCATTCGGCGCGACGACACCGCTGCCCTTGGTGCAGCACGAGAGCAAGTTCGAGCTCAAGCTGCCCGAGACGGCGCGGCAGCCCATCGACACGATCATCGTCCTGAGTCCCCTGGGTCAACCTCAACCGCGGCGAGCGCGGTGACGGAGAACGTGATCATTCCCATGGAACCCGATTCGACAGTTCCGGAATCGCAGTCGGCAGTTGCCGGTGCCGATCGAGGCTCGCCATCGCGGCGAGTGGATCGGTTGAGCGTCATCCTGGCGGTCTTGACCGTGATCTTTCTGGGCTGGACGGCGTGGCTGCGCTTCGGTCCGCCGTCCGCGTCGGAGCCTCCGAGCATCGGCTCCGCGCTGCCGCCGTTGAAGCTGCTGGACCTGGAGACGGGAGAGCTGCGGATCCTTCTCGGGCTCAAGGGTAAGGTCGTCTGGGTCGTCTTCTGGTCGGCGGATTCGCCGTCGTGCCAGACGGTCTTGCCCAGGCTCGAGCGAGCCTGGAAGCGGCTTAGGCCGCACCGTTCTTTCACGCTTGTCACCGCGGCGGCCGAGTCCCAAGAACCCGATCGCGTGCGGACCGCGCTGGCGCAAAGCCGCGCGAGCTTGCCCGCTTACCTGGCGACTCCGGAAACGCTCCGCCGCTTTGACGCTCAACATGCCGACCCGCCGCTCCATTATTTGATTGACGCGGATGGCCGGGTCGCGGCGCTGGCCCGCGGCGATGGACAAGATACGATCGACCGCCTCACGGCAGAGGCACGGGAATGGCTCGAGCACCTGGGCCCGCTGGAGAGCACGCGATTCGCCTCGTTCCGCTCTTTCCTCCAAGATCCGTTGTGAGCTTGCCCTGGCTTCGTTAGTGTGGGTTGCTGGGCGCACAGCCGCCCTCTCTCGTGGATGAATGCGCGTAAAGCAACACATGCAGACATGCGATCGCGAGTCGACCTCGATCTGAAAGAGGAGATCCACGGCTCGCCTGGCAGGTCCGATCATCGTATGGATCCGAGAGAAGAATTCCGTAACGGGAGCTGTCAATGTCCTCCGCATCCGCATCGACTTCGGCAACCTTCAACCCTCGCGACATTCGCCGTGTGGCGATACTCTTTGCCGGCGGTCCCGCACCGGCAGCCAACGCGGTGATCTCGACCTGCGCCGCCGCCTTTCTGGAAAACGACATCGAGGTCGTGGGAGTCCTGAACGGCTACGCCCACCTCGTGGAATTCAGCGCCGAGAATCCCATGCAGGAAGGCCGAGATTACATCTTGCTGGATCGCCAGAAGCTGCGCAGAACCCGGAACACTCGGGGCATCATGATCGGCACCGCCCGTACCAACCCGGGCAAGGATGTGTCGAGTCCCAGCCACCTCGCCGACGCCAAGCGAACCGCTCCAATGCGCACCGTGCATCAGGCCCTGGTCTCGTTGGGAGTGGACGCCCTGGTCTCGATTGGCGGCGACGACACGCTCAAGACGGCAAACAAGTTCAAGATGTTCCAGGACCGCCTGGCCGCCGGCGAGAAGCGCATCGCCGTGGTTCACGTGCCCAAGACGATCGACAACGA
>JBMFUH010000834.1:0-3563 GCA_049966735.1 Isosphaeraceae bacterium | reverse complement strand
CGCCGGTGCCCGAGAAAATGCTCATGACCTGATCGATGGCCGGCATCGGCTGATACTGCGGCTGCTTGAGGAGCTCGACCATCCGGTAGCCGCGGTCAAGCTGCATCTGCGTGGCCTTGTCCAGGTCCGTGCCGAGCTGGGCGAACGCCTCCAGCTCGCGGAAGGCCGCCAGGTCGAGCCGCAGGCCGCCGGCCACCTTCTTCATGGCCGGAATCTGGGCCTTGCCGCCCACGCGCGAGACGCTGATGCCGACGTCGATCGCCGGCCGGACCCCGGCGAAGAAGAGGTCGGGCTGAAGGTAAATCTGGCCGTCGGTGATCGAGATCACGTTGGTCGGAATGTACGCCGAAACCTCGCCTTCCAACGTCTCGATGATCGGCAAGGCCGTGAGCGACCCTCCCGAGAGCGTGGTCTTCACCACCTTGTGCCCCTGGGGATAGTCGTGCTTGAGGACGTGATTGGCCTCCTCCAAGCCCGGTATGCCGATGTAGACCTTCTTGTTGACCCCCATCTCCTCGGTCACGTTGTCGGTCGAGGCCGAGTCGGGGAGGATCACGTAGTGGTTGGCCAGCTTGCACGACCGCTCCAGGAGCCGGGAGTGGGCGTAGAAGATGTCTCCGGGGTAGGCCTCACGGCCGGGAGGCCGCCGCAAGAGGAGCGAGACCTCGCGGTAGGCGACGGCTTGCTTCGACAGGTCGTCGTAGATGCAGAGCGTGGCCTTCCCCTGGTCGTACATGAAATACTCGGCCATCGCGCAACCAGCATAAGGAGCGACATATTGCAGCGGTGCCGGATCGCTCGCGCCGGCGGCCACCACGATCGTGTAATCCATGGCACCGTGACGGCGGAGGGTATCGACCAGGGCCGCGGTCGTCGATTCCTTCTGAGCGATCGCCACGTAGATGCAGATGACGCCCGTCCCCTTCTGGTTGAGGATGGTGTCGATGGCGATCGCCGTCTTGCCTGTCTTGCGGTCGCCGATGATCAGCTCGCGCTGGCCCCGGCCGATCGGAATCATCGAATCGATGGCCTTGATGCCGGTCTGGAGAGGCTCATCCACCGGCTGCCTTTCCGCGATGCCGGGAGCGCGTGACTCCAGCGGACGGGTGAGGTTGGTGAGGATCGGCCCCTTGTCGTCCAGGGGCTCGCCCAGCGGATTGACGACCCGGCCGACCAGAGCGTCTCCCACGGGAACCCGCAAGAGCTCGCCGGTGGCCGTGACGGAGTCTCCCTCTTCGATCTGGGTGTAGTCCCCCAGCACGATCACGCCGACCGAGGCCTCTTCCAGGTTGAGGGCGATTCCCTTGATGCCCCCTTTGAAGGCGACCATCTCGCCGGCCATGACTCCGGAGAGCCCGTAAACGCGCGCGATGCCGTCACCCACCTCGAGCACCTGCCCCACCTCGGTCCGGGTGATCTCGGGCGTGAACTGCTCGATCTCACGCTGGATAACTGAACTGATCTCGTCGGCTCTGAATTTCATGCGTCTTCCCTTCGATCAGTCTCTGGCGAAGCTGTTCGAGACGGTTTTGTATGGAGGCGTCACAAACCTGATCGCCGACCTGGACGATCAGGCCGCCGATCAGGGCGGGGTCGGTCGTGATCTGCATGATGGGCGTGGCCGCGATCATTCGGGCCACCTTCTGGCGCAGCGCCTCTTGCTGGCTTTCTTCCAGAGGCACCGCCGTCCGGACGAAGACGGGCACGCGGTTGTGCCGCCGGTCCCAGATCTGGCGGGCTTCCCGGGCCAGGGGGACCAGAAGATTCAGCCTGCCATGGCGATTGAGCACCCGGAGAAACCGCAGCACCACACTGGAAACGCGGTCGCCGAAAACATCCAGCAAGATCCGCTCCTTCTCCGCCGCGGAAACCTGGGATGAGCCCAAAACCTGCTGAAACCTGGGATGAGCCAAGAGCACATCCCGCGCGATGGCCTCGAGCTCCTCGATGGCCGGCTCGGCCTGATTCTCAACGGCGGCCGCATTCACGAGGGCCTCCGCATAGTGGCGAACCACTTCCACATCGTCCCCACCGAGCAACGATCGCTCGACCAATTCCGTTCCTGCCGCCCTCAGAGACGCTGTCATGCGTGCGCACCTCCGTGGCCGTTGGTCGAGGGCGTCAAGCTGGGCAGCTCCTTGATGGCCAGGTCAAGCAGGCGGCGATGCTCGTTCTCGTCGAGTTCCCTGGACAGGACCCTGCCGGCGACCGAGACCGCGACGTTGGCCGTCTGGCTCCAGATCTCGGCGAGGGCCTGATCGCGAGCCGTCGAGATCTCGCGCTGGACCCGATCACGAGCCGCCTCGGCCTCGGCCTGGGCCGTCTTGATGATCTCGTCGGCGCTGGCCTGGGCGTCTTTCTGCGCCTTGTCCAGCAGGGCCCGGATCCGGTCGTCGGCCTGGGCCATCAACCGGCGATGCTCGGCCAGGAGCTGCTCGCTCTCGTTGCGGGCCTTCTCGGTCTGGAGCAGGCAGTGCTCGAGGTGCTCTTCACGCTGGTGCAAAGCTTGGGAAAGCGGCCCCCAGGCAAACCTCTTGAGGACCCACAGGAGCCCCACGAAGACGACGACGGTCCAGATCGCCAGCGCGGGCTGAATCTCCATGGGGTTGGCCTTGGCCTCGCCTTCCCCCTCGGCCGCATGGCCCGCGGCGGGAGCGTGGCCCGGCTCCGCTTCCGCCTGCCGATGAGTCTCCTGACCGGCCGCCTGGGACGCGGCGGCTCCCCTTGCGGCGCCGGGCGCAAGAGCCCAGAGGGAAGCGGCCAGAAGACCAAGCCCTAACACCAAGTACGGGCGTCCTCGCATGGGTCGATTCTCGCGAAGGAAGGCATATTCAAAGGAGCACACGAAGCACAAACATCATTCATTCCGACTCGGGGGTCGGGCTGCTCGCCCGGCTACGAAGGAGGCTAACAGGCCCATGACTGAAGCGCCCGGACCGCAGCGCGGCACCGGGCGCGGCGGCTTGCCGTCAACCACCGAAGAGCACTTGCAGAAGGATGATGATGAGCGCGAAGAAGGTCACACCTTCGATGAGTGCCGCAGCGATGATCATCGCGGTCTGGATGTTCCCCGAAATCTCGGGCTGCCGGGCCATGCTATCGACGGCCGCCTTGGCCAGCATGCCGATCCCCATCGCCGCGCCGACGATCACCAGGCCCGCACCGATGGCCTTGAGATCAGAAAAAGGTGCGTGCGTGGGGGCCGTCTGCGCCTGGGCGTAGGTGGCGCCATGAGCGAAGAGCAACATCCCGAACGCCAGGACGGCTGACTTGAAGAATCTCATCGGACGCTTGACTCCTAGTTGGAACTCGAAAGAGGGAGACTACCTGGGGGCTGCACCGCGCCCCGCTGCTTTTCCAGACGAAACCCCGGGGCTCGCCTCGGACGATCGACTCGTTGTCCGGGCATTCCGCCGATGAACCAGCTCAACGGCCAGGAAGACCCTCGACATCCACGCCACACACACCAGTCTGAACATCCGGGAACGCGGTCTAGAGCGTTTTTCGGGTCGATAGCTCACCGTAGTCCCGGCGCCCCGGGAGACGGCCGGAGCATTTGGTCC
>JBMFUH010000833.1:0-3564 GCA_049966735.1 Isosphaeraceae bacterium | reverse complement strand
CGGCCGCGAGGAGATACTCGACCTGGCGCGTGACCTGTCGCATGCCAAGGATATGAGCCTCATCTTCTCCAGCCACCTGCTGCCCGACGTCGAGCGGGTCTGTGATCATGTGATGGTCCTCGGCCGCGGACGGTTGCTGGTCCAGGGACAAATCGACGAGCTCAAGGAGCCTCACGACAGCCAGTTCGAGGTCCGGATGAAGGGCGACCCGCTCGACTTTGCCGCCAGGCTGGCCGCTCGCGGCGTCGTCGCAACACCGGCGGACGATCACCTGCTCGTCCAGATTCCCGAGGGAACGACCTGCCAGGTCGTCTGGGAAACAGCAAACCAGGCCGGGAAGCAGGTGCGCTCCTTGCGTCCCAGGCGGAGCACGCTCGAAGAGGTCTTCCTCAGCGCGGTGGCGGAGCACAACTGATGCCGATTCTCGACCAGGGTTATCAGCACTGGAAAGGCTCACTCAAGGGCCATGCCTGGCGCTGGGTGGCGATCACGCGCCAGGGCGCTCGCGCCCAGTTCAAGAACCGCTGGGTCTGGGCGCTCTTCGTGATCTCGTGCATTCCGGCCCTGGTCCTCTCCGCTTTCCTGGTGCTCTGGGGGCTCTTCGAGCAGAAATCAACATTGTTGACGCCTTTCCTCTTCCTCATCCAGGGGCTTCCCGATGAGCTTCGGGCCGGCCCGCGCGGCTTCCGGGCGACGTTCTGGTCGCTCGCGTTCGACCTCTTCCTGGGTGTCCAGATCTACATGTCCATGGTTCTCGTGCTGCTGGTGGGGCCGGAGCTGATCAGCCAGGATCTCCGGTTCAATGCCATGCCTCTGTATTTCTCGAGACCGGTGCGACGCCTGGACTACTTCGCCGGCAAGCTGGGGATCATCGCGGCTTACCTCTCTGCCGTGACGGTCGTTCCCGTGTTGCTGGCGTATGTTCTGGGAGTGGCGTTCAGCCTGGATCCCCTGGTGATTCGCGACACCTGGCGCGTGCTCGTGGGCTCGCTCCTCTTCAGTGCGATTGTCGTCCTGTCAGCGGGGACGCTGATTCTGGCCGTCTCGTCGCTCTCGCGCAATTCGCGGTACGTGGCGGCGCTCTGGATCGGCATCTGGATTCTCAGCGAGACATCCGCGGGCGTGCTGTACGGAACCATCCACCGCGAGTGGTGTCCCCTGCTCTCCTACACCGCCAACCTCGGCCGCATGAGGCAGACACTCCTCGATGCGGAAAACTCCCGGCACAAGGTCACGGCGCTCCTTCAGGCAGGTGAAAGCCAGTTCCGCCGCGCGGCTCCGCCGGGTCCATTCGGTCGCGGACGGAGTGGGTTTCATGTCGGCATCGGTCATGTCCCTCCCGCGCCTTCACCGCCAGTCCGCGTCGAACTTGGGCCAGGCGAAGGTACGGATGACGACACGTCAGAAGCGTATCCCTGGCAGTGGTCAGCGGGGATCCTCGCCGGCCTGGTCGGGTTGTCTCTGTGGATCCTCTCCACGCGTGTCCGCTCGCTCGACCGCCTGCGATAGCGTCCTGTAATCTGTCATTTGCCATGTGCCATGTGCCATGTGCCATGTGCCATCTGCCATTTGCCATCTGCCATCTGCCGTGAGCGGTCATGAACGATCCAATCCAGAGAATATCTCCCGTTGAGTTCCGTTCCGTGTCCAAATGGTATGGACATGTGATCGGCGTCAACGATTTCTCGCTCCAAATAGGACCCGGAGTGACCGGACTCCTGGGCCCCAACGGCGCGGGGAAGAGCACGCTCCTGCAACTGGCGACCGGTCAGCTCAGGCCCAGTCAGGGCGAGGTCCGCGTGCTCGGCCAAAAGCCCTGGAACAACGCGCCGCTCTTCCGGCTTTTGGGCCTCTGCCCCGAGCAAGACGCCTTCTTCGAGTGGATGACCGGCCGCGAGTTTCTGACCTCGTGCGCCTTGATGGCCGGACTGGGCCGGCGCGGCGCCCGGGTCGCGGCCCAGCGCGCCCTGGAACAGGTCCGCATGACCGAGCATGCCAACCGAGCGGTTCGAGGGTATTCCAAGGGCATGAGGCAACGGACGAAGCTGGCCCAGGCGCTCGTGCACGACCCGCGGGTGCTCTTCCTGGACGAGCCCCTTTCCGGCACCGATCCCGTGGCCCGCCGCGAGCTTGTGGACCTGGTCGTGGAGCTGGGAAAGTCGGGGCGCACGATCGTGGTTTCCAGCCACGTGCTGCACGAGGTCGAGGCGATCACGCGTCAGGTCGTGCTGATGAATCGGGGCCGGCTGGTTGCCTTCGGCGACGTTCACCAGGTTCGCGACCTGATCGACGCTCACCCGCACCGGATCGTCCTCAAGTGTCCCGATGTCCGCGCGCTCGCGGCCAAGCTGGTGCGGTTCGACGACGTGGTGGGGCTCGAGATCCATCGCAATGACGGGACCATCATGATCGAGACCCACGCACCCGACCAGTTCTATGGGCGGCTTCCCGCCCTGGCGCTCCAGCACGACACGCCGATCGAGGAGCTCTACTCCGACGATGACGACCTGGAGGCCGTTTTCAAATACCTGGTGCATCCATGAGTTCTGATGCAACGCCGATCACGGCTCCCGATCTGGACTCTTCCGCGGCGGACAACCCACCGAGGCTGTCGCGCCGCGTACCGCTTTCCGCGCTCGCGGCGCTTTTGCGCATCACCGCGGATCGACAGCTTCGAGGGCGCGGGCTCCTGCTTCTCTGTCTGCTCTTTTCCCTCCCCATTCTCTTTGCCGTCCTGGCCCGTCGCTACCAAGATCCCTACCGTTCCGCCGACGCCGAAAGTTCGCTCATCTTCGTGCTGATTCCCCAGGCGCTGCTGCCGCTGGCCGCGCTCGTCTTCGCGGCGGGGATGGTGCGGGACGACGTCGAGGATCAAACGCTCACTTATTTACTCATTCGTCCAATCCCTCGCTGGATGATCTACCTGGTGAAGCTGGTGGGAACGTGGCTGGTCACCGCGCTCTTATCCTCGTGCTTCACCGCGGTGGCGCTTGCCGCGGTGTACTGGGGCACCGGCGAGTTGACGACCGGCGCCCTGTTCCAGCGCGCGGCGATCTTCGCGGGCATTCTCTCGCTCAGCTTGCTGGCTTACACGGCCATTTTCGGACTTCTGGGACTCCTGCTCCGGCGCTCGCTGCTCCTGGGGATCAGCTACATCCTGGTCTTTGAAGGAATCGCGGCGAACATCGATTTCGTTTTTCGGCGCGCCACCGTGATGTACCACGTTCGCGTCCTGAGCATCCGCTGGCTGGGACTTCCTGGCATTGACTGGTCGATCGATCCGGCGACCGCGCCAACTGCCACGACGTGTCTGATCACGCTGCTGGCAATCGGCGCGGCGCCGGCCCTGGCGGGGGCCTTGTACTTCAGCGTCCGGGAGTTCCGGGTCAAGACTCCCGCGGGGACGTGAGGGCGGAACGCGCCGGAACAGCAAACCGGGTTCGGGAAATCCGGCTCAGTTCTGAGATTGGTCGTTGCCTGCCATGCTCCGCAGGAGGTCGTCGGCCGGACCGCCCGCGGTTCGATGGATCAACGTCCGGTGCGGGAAGGGGATCTCGATTCCCC
>JBMFUH010000832.1:0-3565 GCA_049966735.1 Isosphaeraceae bacterium | reverse complement strand
AGAGCGGTTTTCGGGTGGATGGCTGCGCGTAGGGTCCGCTGTGCGGACCGACGGCCGCGGGATTTGGTCCGCACAGCGGACCCTACGATACTTGATCGGTGCGCAAGCCGGCTGTAAACCGCTCTAAAGGAATCAAGGTTCGTTGTGGGGGCCGGATCGTCGAGTCGTGGCGCAAACTCAGTAGGCGACTGTCATTTCCAGGTTCACGATGTTCGGATGGTCAAGCTCTCTCCGTGAGGGTCAGCGGATCGGGCACTTCGAGAAGGCGGGCGTGACGATGCAAGCTCTATTCCAAGAGCGATCTGAAGAGCCTTTGATCCGGGGAACCTTGCGCCAGCAGGTGACGTTTCGGATCCTCACGGGGGTGTTTCAGGCGCGGTTCCAATCCGGGGAGCGGCTGGTCGTGCAGCGGCTTTCCCGGCTCTATGACGTCAGCCCGACGCCGGTGCGTGAAGCGCTCGTGGAGTTGGGGATGCTGGGAATCGTCAAGCTGCTGCCCAACCGAGGGGCGGTGCTGCTGCCGTTTGGTCCCGAACAGGTCCGCGAGATCGGCCAGGTTCGCCGCGTCCTCGAGGTTGAAGGCGCCCGCTGCGCCTGCCGTCGACTCGACCCGTCGACACTGGCCGCGCTGCGGAACGACGTCGCGGCCCTGCTCGACCGTCCCGCCGACACCTCGCGTGATCGAGACGCCCGCCGGTGCGACACGGAACTGCACGGCATCATCGCCGAATCTTGCGGCAGCGCCCGGCTCACGGCCGAGATCAACCGCTACCTGACCCTCTTCGGCGCGCTCCGCGACGTCTCCCACCAGCGCGACGCCGCGACCAACTATTCCCGCTCCGACGACGTCCTGGAGCATCTGGAAATCCTCGACCGGCTCCAGCACGAGGACACGGAAGGCGCCGCGCGGGCGATGGATCGACACATCCGCTCGGCCACGAGAACCATCGAAGAGGTCATGTTCTCGGCGCGGGCGGCTGAACCAGCAGCGGGCGGAAATGATGAATGAGATTGGACATGATGAAAAGAGCGGCTGGCCAGAGCCGCCGAATCAGTGCACCCGGAGGGCCGGGGCGAAGTTCAAGAAGGAGAGCGCCGCGATCAGGGCAATGTACTGGACGAGGGCGACCCGATCGGGCCGGTCGGCGGGTTTGTCCGCCAGGGCGCGCCAGGCGGCGATGATCGTCAGCAGGAGCATGAAGCCGTCTTCCGTGACGGCCCAGGCAAACGCCAGCGCGGCCGCGGCCAGCCAGCGCTGGGAGCGATTCAGGCCGCGAAAGGCCCGGCCGCCGTCAAGCTGCCAGATCGGCAGCATGTTGAACAGGTTGATAAATGCGCCGAACTGAGCCAGGGCCGCCCAGATCTTCACCTGGGTGATGGCAAAGACAAGCGCGCAGAAGACGGCTGCTCCCAGCCCCCAGAGAGGCCCGGCCAGGCCGACCCGCGCGTCTTGCCGGGGATCGGTGAAATCCTGCTTCAGCCGGATGAACGCTCCCAGCCCGGGAATGAACAGCGGAGCGCTGGCGGAGTAACCATAGCGGGCCAGCGCGGCCACGTGTCCCATTTCATGGACGTAGATCGACAGCACCAGCCCCAGCGCGAACCAGAAACCGAAGGCCGTCCAGTAAACCCCAATCATGGCGAACATGGAGAGAAACGTGCTGGCCTTGGTGAGTCCCAGCACCAGCAGCTTGGCCTTGCCCAGGATCAGGAACGTCACGAACTTGAACTTCCAGGCGGCCAAGGCGATGGTTCCGGCGATGCCCGTCGCCTTCTTGCCGCCGGACCACCCGTGGGTCGCCGCTTGAGCCGGCTGTTCGCCCGACGATTCGGAGGTGTTGGAGAGACGGACCGGTTCCAGAGGCCGCGGGCCCGACTCGACCTGGCGGCTTAGCTCGGCGATCCGCTGGAGGATCACCTGGTACTGGCGGGTGCCGGAAGGCAAGAGCGCGGCCGCCTGGCGCCAGGCGGCCAGCGCGGCGGGCAGGTCGCCCACCTGTTCGGCCGCGTCGGCCTCTCTCGCCAGGGCCTTGAGTTCCTCGGCGTGGATCAGGCGGTGGCAGGCCGGACACGAGAGCAAGCTCGGCGCCAGCTCGACTCCACATTGAGGACACGTCGACAGGACGGTCGAAGAGGGCAACGAGGGTTCAAAACTCATCACCGGCCTCCCTGGTCTTCAAAGCCGTCCCCGGCGCGCCCGGCGCCGCGAGGCGAAACGGTCCGTTGAATTCAAGTCGGTCCCGGCAAGAAAGGACCAAGCACGTCTGTCGTTCGGAACCAACCGTGGTTAACATTCCGAGAGGCCTCCATGCTCTCGGGACTGGCGGAGCGCACATACATCGCCCCAGATTGCCAGAAACCCAGAGAGTTGTGGAGGCCACTTGTTTCCCCTACCTTCTCCCAAAAGCCGGACGGGCCCCGAGGGAGAAGGTTCGAAACCCTCGCCCGCAAGGCGCGAGAGGGTGGCCGAGGGCCGGACGACGGTCAGCCCAATTCGCCGGGAAATGAAGCAGAACCCAGGACACGAGCTTAGAAGACATCGACCTTCGGCTCGCCCAGAACGTCCCGCTTGGGCTGCACGCCCAGCCCGGGCTTCGTGGAGGCCGCCAGCCGTCCGTTCTGACGCTGGGGCGCACCGTCGGCCGTGCTGACCGTGACGTAACTGTTGAAGTCGGTCGCGGTGAAGAGCAGCTCGGGCGGAGTGCTGTGCGCCAGATGGGCGATGGCCGCGGTGACGATATCGCCGCCCCAGCTATCCTCGATGGTCATGGCAATCCCCAGCGCAATGCAAAGGTCGCGCGCCTGGCGCAGCTTCGTGACGCCCCCCAGCTTGCTGATCTTCAGGTTCACGACGTCCATGGCCAGGTCGGCATGACCGCGCAAGAGCGGTTCCAGGCCGTCGATCGACTCGTCCAGGACAAACGGATGATCGGTGCGCCGGCGGATCGCCAGGCATTCCTCGTAGCTGGCGCACGGCTGCTCGATGTAGACGTCGACGTCGCGCACCGCGCGGACCACGCGGGCGGCGTCGTGCATCAGCCAGCCGGTGTTGGCGTAGGCGACCAGGCGGTCGCCGGGTTCGAGCACGGCCGCGACGGCACGGATGCGCGCGATGTCGGTCGCGGGATCGCCTCCCACCTTGAGCTGAAACCGGTGATAGCCCTCCGCGCGATAGCCGGCGACCCGCGCGGCCATGGCGTCGGGAGATTCCTGGGAGATGGCCCTGTAAAGCACGAAATCAGGACCATACTTTCCACCAAGCAGGGTGCAAACCGGCAAGCCGGCGGTCTGGCCCAGGATGTCCCAGCAAGCCATGTCGAGGGCCGACTTGACGTAAGGATGTCCCTTGAGCGCGGCGTCCATCCGGCGGTTGAGCGCTCCCAGCTCGGTCGGGTCCGCGCCCAGGAGATGAGGCCCCAGCTCGGCGATGCCCGCGCGGGCGCCGGCGGCGTAGGCCGGGAGGTAAAACGGGCCTAGCGGGCAAACCTCGCCAACGCCGACGATCCCGGAGTCGGTCTCCACCTGGACGATCGTGCTGTCGAAAACAGTAACCGACTTTCCCCCC
>JBMFUH010000831.1:0-3565 GCA_049966735.1 Isosphaeraceae bacterium | reverse complement strand
TCCGCCGTCCCACGCGCGGGTCGCGCAACCGGCCGCAATCGTAGAGGATGGTGTAGCCGTCCTCGAGCTGGAGCGAGACAGCCAGTCCGTGGCCGACTGCCAGCAAGTCGCCTCGCGGAGCCGCTGCCCGACCGTCGCCAAGGAGCAGCCATCCCGGGATCAACGGCAACACCACACTGGCCCAGAGCACGCCCAGCCAGGTCTGTCGTTTCCCCAGGCGAAGACCTCGGTCAGCGGCCCAACTCGCCACGGCCGCCAGGGCGAGCAGAGCGTAGAAGGCGACGACCCAGCTCAACGAGGGACCGGCCACGAAGCAGTGTCCCCAGCGCTGGGAAACTCCCCAGCGAACGATTGCCTCGGTGAGGCGCAGGAGCATCTCGGCACCCAGGATCGGCAGGGAACCGAGCGGCGTCCAGATCATTCCCAATCCCAGTCCCGTGGCGCCCAGGATCATGGCGATGGTGGTCAGGGGAATGAGCGGAATGTTCAGCAGAATGCCGATGGGCGAGGCCAGGTGGAACCGGAGGGCGACGAGTGGCAACGCCGCCAGCCAGACGACCGCCGAGGTCAACATCATCTGGGCGATCCAGCTCGTAAGCCAACGAAACCGCTTGCGCCAACCCGGCTCGAATTTCTTCTTCAGCTCCTCGATCGGCTGCGACGGACGGTGCAGCGCCGCGTTGATTCCGCTCTTCAGCTCCTGAACGAGGCTCCTGGCACGGGGAACCAGCCAGATCAACGCGGCGATGGCCAGAAACGAGAGTTGGCAGCCGACGTCGAAGAGGTAGAAGGGGTTGCAGGCGAGTGTCACGAACCCCGCCAGGGCCAGGGTGTTGGCCGATCGGGTTGGACGTTCGACGAAGGCGGCGAGGCAGAACGTCAAGGTCATGACCGCGGAGCGGACGACCGACGGAGCAAGCCCGACCAGGACGGCATAGCCGACTGTGATCGCCCCGACCGCGACCGACGCCGGGCGACGGGGAATGAAGAGCAGCCGAAACACCCAGGCGAAGAAAAACGCCAATGCCTGGAGCTGCAGTCCCGAGATGGCCAGCAGGTGGGTGGTGCCGGTGCGCGCGAAGGCGTCGTTGATCTCCGGGTCGATCTCATCGCGCTGGCCCAGGATGAGGGCCGAAGCCAGGGGCGCTGTGCGATCGTCGAGCTGAGCCGTCAAGCGTGTCCGGCAGTACGCGCGCAAGTCACCCAGCAGGCGCGTGAATGGCCACTCCGCACCATACGGATCGACCGAGATTCCGGATGGGCCATCGACCGAGAAGCGGAGGAAGATGCCGCGGGTGCGAAGGAACGTTCGGTAATCAAACTCACCGGGGTTGAGGGGCCCGGATACCGTTGAGAGCTGGCCCGCGGCCTCGATGGGCTGACCCGCGCGGAGGTCAGTCCGGTCGCCGCTCACGGTGAGGATGGCGCGTCCCTCCGCGGTTTGCCAGCGGCTGCCGCTGGAGATGGCGGTGATCGCCAGGTGTATCCGGGAGAGGACGCGATCGGGATCACCGGTCCCATATCCCGGGCTGGTCCGCGTTCCCATAACCTCGGTGATCACGCCCTGAATCCAGGCGGGCCTGGGGGTCTCCGTCACGCTCCAGCTCAGGTCGTGGGGCGACCGGTCATTCCAGCAGACATGGTGCCACGCTCCGCCGGCCGCGAGGATGGCCGCGATGATCGCCAGGCTCGAAACGAGCTGTCGGCGCAGCGCAAGGCAGCCAACCGTGATCGCGGCGAGTGCCAGGTTGATCCATGTCGGCGCGTCGCAGGGATCGAGCAGGTGATCGATCGCGATGCCCGCCGAGAACGCGGTCAAAAGCGGTACCAGGGGGGCGGCAGACAGCCTGATGGCGCGGACTTCGCGGCAAGGACGTTCGGAGGATGAGCTGGAGGCGATGCTGACCACGCCTTGCCTCGAAATCTCCGGACGTTCCGCCGGGAACGGTAACTTCAGAACGCTGGCGAAACTGATCTCCGGTTCACGCCGGACGGACCGATCATACCAGGACCGGGTTTTGATCTTACGCTGGGCCATCCGGCATTCCAACCAGATCGAGACTTGCGCAACGCTATTTCATTCTCGCAGGCTGGCCTTCTCATCCGCCGCTGCGCGGCACCTTCTCCTCCAGGGGGAAGGTCGCATTTGAACCCTCTCCCTCTGGGAGAGGATGGCCGAAGGCCGGCTGAGGGTCTGTCCGCGAGGCAAGAAGCGGAAAACATAACAGCCCTCGAGACTTGCGAAACTGCCCGGTGGCGATTCTCGAACCTGGTTTGCTAAGATGGTTTGATTGTGAATCCGGCGGGGCACCCGGGCCTCCTTTCTCCATGACGGCTGTTACCGACGGAGCAGACGCCTCATCCCTCAATTCTCTGTGTCGGGCAGCGTCCGACACTCCCTTGGAGCCACTAAACATGATCCACCGCTATCCCTGTGGCACGATCAGTCGACGCTCGTTTCTGGCCGCATCAGGCGCATCGCTCCCGGTGATCTCGTCGCTTCCGCTGGCTCGAGCCCTGGCAGAGGAGCCCCAGGCACGCATTGCCAAGGGGACGACCCACGTCGGCGCTCCGGCGAACCTGTCATCAAAACTCGGTGCGCCAGGGCTCTATCCCGGTCGCGTGGTCGAGGTCAAGAACCCGGCGATGATCCGGCAAGGGGTCAGGAACGCGGCCGCCATCAAGGCCACGCTCGAGAAGGGGCTGACGACACTCACGGGAGCTCCTCATGCGGTTGACGCCTGGCGGACGTTTTTCGAGCCGGGAGACGTGGTCGGCATCAAGGTGATTCCCAACGGATCGCCCCTTGCCCACTCGTCCTTTGAGCTGGTGATCGAGGTGATCGAGGGCCTGAAAGCCGCTGGCGTGAAGAGCAAGGACATCTTTGTTTACGACCGGTATCGCGGCGAGTTCATGGGCGCGGGTTACCACAAGATCCTGCCCTCGGATATTCGCTGGGGAGGGCTCACGCCGGACGGCGGCGATCAGTTCCAGGTCGATTTCCCGTCCTTCCGCAACGATCCAATCGCCGGCTACGATCCCGACGCCTTCGTCTGGATGGATCTGATGCCCTACGGGGACGATCCCAAGGACGACCGGAAATATCGCTCGCACCTCGGCAAGCTGGTGACGAAAGTGGTCAACAAGATCGTCGGCCTGCCGGTGCTCAAGGATCATGGTTCGGCGGGCGTCACCGGCGCCCTCAAGAACATGAGCCACGGTTCGGTGAACAACGTGGCCCGGTCGCACAGCAACACCTTCACCAACGTCTGCAACCAGTTCATCCCGCAGGTGGCCAGCCACCCGATCATCCGCTCGAAGTACGTCCTGCAAATCATGGACGGCATCCGCGGCATCTATCAGGGTGGTCCGTTCTCCTGGTGGGAAAATGGGAAGTACACCTGGGAATACAACGCCCTGTTCGTCGCCACCGACCCGGTCGCACTGGATCACGTTGAATGGGACATCGTCGACGCCAAGCGGATTCAGGAAAAGTTTCCTCCCGTGGGCTCAACGGGAAAACTCGCCGGCGACCCGTTGCATAAGGAGGGCTATGACATCCGCC
>JBMFUH010000830.1:0-3572 GCA_049966735.1 Isosphaeraceae bacterium | reverse complement strand
CTGTTTGGTGTTTTGTGGCCCGGCCAAACACCAAACACCAGACTTGAGCGGAACCAGATGGAAATGGAGACCGAGCGCGATCCTGCCGCCACCAGCCGTATTATCGGATCATTCGCTACAACTTCTCGACTTTTTCTCGCCGGTCGGGCCCACGGCCCCGGAAGCCCGTTGGATCCTGACGCGCCCCGCCGCGACCTGGCCTTGCTGGGCACGTTCAGGCGATGGGCGGGCGGGCCGCTCGGAACCTCTAAAAAAATCCAAGGAATGGAATTGCCGGAACCGGAGCCCTTCGGATAAATAAATAGGGGAAAAACGTCATCGAGCGTAGGTGGGGTGGATCGCGGAACGACCAATGAGCGGCGCCTTGCTGGTTCTGGTGTTTTCTTGCGTGGCCCACGGGCAAGCGTTCGCCGACGGACCGGAAACGCCCAGGCTGGGACTTGAGTTTCCTCTCTCGCCGCCCCAGGTCGACACGAACCGGGCGGACCTCCCTTCCAATAACGGCCCCCAGCTCGACGAACTTGCCGACCCACACACGGATCCGGCCGACGACCTGTCCGATGAGAATCTCCGCGACTGCCTCTTCGTGGCGCATGTCCTGCCGGCGGCCAATCGCTTGCTGCCTCGGCCCGCGACCAGAGGCCCATCTCATCCACTGCTGGCACCACGCGGTTGCCGTGTGCCGTTGCGGTGCTGATCCGTCCGCGTCGGCCTCAGATCGCCCGGGACTTCCCGAAGGTCCCGTACGAACTACGAACTGAACGAACTCACCCCGAGGGTCGGTTCGCTCAGTTCGTTCAATTCGTAGTTCGTAGCTCCCTGCCGAGGGCTTCAACGCGCTCCCAGCTCTAATCCCGTTCCCAGGAACTGTTTCAAGGTCAGCACACATGGTTCGCGCCATCATCACCTGGAGTTTGCACAATCGCCTGGTCGTCATCGTGGGGACGGTCCTGCTGGTGATCGCCGGGTTGTTCTCAGCCTGGAACCTCAACGTCGAGGCGTATCCCGACCCCACGCCTCCCCTTGTCGAGGTCATCACGCAGAATCCCGGCGCCAGTCCCGAGGAGATGGAGCGCTTGATCGGCATTCCGATCGAGATCGCCCTCAACGGGATGCCCGGCCTCGAAGACCTGCGCAGCACGTCGATGGCCGGGCTGAACGACGTGAAGTGCCAGTTCAGCTACGCGACCGACTACTGGAAGGCCCGCCAGGAAGTCATCAACCGGATCAACGCGATCTCGAACCTGCCCCCAGGCGTCACGCCGGGCCTGTCTCCCTGGAGCCCCACCGGCGAGATCGTGCGGTATGTTCTCGAAGGACCACGTTTCACGCTCAACGAGCTCAAGGCGGTTCAGGACTGGGTGGTCACCCGGGCGCTCAAGACCGTACCCGGGGTGATCGACGTCACCGGCTTCGGCGGGACGGTCAAGCAATATCAGGTCCTGGTCGACCCGACCAAGCTCAATCATTACGGCATCTCGCTCCAGCAGCTTCAAGACGCGATCTCCAACTCCAACGCCAACGTGGGCGGCGACATCCTCACGCTGGGCAGCCAGTCGCACAACGTCCGCGGCATCGGCCTTCTGGGCAAGGCGATCGATCCTCTCGATCCTGCCCGGGCGCCCGAGCGGAGCACGCTGGTCAACCAGAAGATCGAGGACATCGAGAGCGTGGTCATCACCCAGTACCAGGGCAATCCCATCCTGGTCAGCCAGGTGGCCAACGTGGTCGAGGGGCACGAACCCCGGCTGGGCGTGGTGGGGCAGGGGGCCGCCAACGACGTCGTCGAGGGCATCGTGCTCATGCGCAAGTACGAGAAGTCGCTGCCCGTCTCCAACGCGGTGCTGGCCAAGATCGACGAGATCCAGCGGGAACACTTGCTGCCCGAGGGGATGTCGTTGCGGATCTTCAATCAGCGCACCGAGCTGGTGCACGTGACCACCCACAACGTGCTGCACAACCTGATCGTGGGCATGCTCCTGGTGATCGCCATCCTCTTCGTCTTCCTGGGCGACCTGGCCAGCGCGGGAATCGTCGCCATCATGATCCCCCTGGCCCTCCTCTTCTCGATCACGGTCCTCTATCTCCAGGGCAAGTCGGCCAACCTGCTGTCCATCGGCGCGGTCGACTTCGGGATCATCGTCGACAGCTCGACGATCATCGTCGAGAACATTTACCGGCACGTCACGGCTCACGACGCCGACCGCACCCGGCCTCTCGTCGATCGGATCATCGACGCCTCGGCCGAGATCGAACGCGCCCTCTTCTTCTCGACCACGATCATCGTGACCGCCTTCATTCCGCTGTTCTCGATGAGCGGCCCCGAGGGCGCCCTCTTCGGGCCGATGGCCAACACTTACGCCTTCGCCATCTGCGGGGCGCTCTTGATGGCCGTGACCCTCGCCCCGGTCCTCTGCTCGTTCCTCTTTGAGAACAAGAGCGTGGCCAAGGACACGCTCCTGGACAAGATCATGAAGCTCCGCTACCTGCGGATGCTGGCGATCGTCCTGCGGCACCGCGTCCTCACGCTGGCGATCATGTGCTCGCTGTTTGTCTGGACCCTCTTCCTGCTCCCGAACCTGGGCGGCGAGTTCATGCCCCCGCTCGAGGAAGGATATCTCTGGATCCGCGCCACCTTGCCCCGGACCACTTCGCTGGAAAACTCCGCCCGCCTGGCGCCCCGGCTGCGCCAGATCATCGGCACCATCCCCGAGGTCCGGGGCGTCATCTCGCAGCTTGGCCGTCCCGACGACGGCACGGACGTGACCGGCTTCTTCAATCTCGAGTTTGGCGCGCCGCTCAAACCCATGGAAGAGTGGCGGAAGGTTCCCGTCACCTGGTTCGGCCGCGAGCTCTGGAAACGAGCCATCACCCGCGAGGAGATCGAGCTGGAGCTGATGGACAAGTTCAAGGAGTTTCCGGCGATCAACTTCAATTTCTCGCAGTACATTCGCGACAACGTCGAGGAAGCGCTCTCGGGCGTGAAAGGGGCGAACTCGATCAAGATCCGGGGCAACGACCTCAACGTCCTCGAGGAGGCGGGCAAGCGCGTGGCCGAGATCTTGAAGACGGTGCGGGGCATCGAGAACGTCGGCCTCTTTCACATCGTCGGCCAGCCCAACCTGGAGATCGAGATCGACCGCAAGCATTGCGCCCGCCACGGCGTCAGTGTCGCCGACGTCGAGAAGGTGGTCCGGATCGCCATCGGCGGCCAGGCCTTCACGCAGATGGTGGAGGGCGAGAAGCTCTTCGACATCGTCTTGCGGCTGCCGCCGGCGGAACGCAACAACCCGGAGGCGATCGGCCGGATCCTGGTCGACGTTCCCGGCAGCGGCGACAACCCGGGCTATCGCGTCCCCCTGGCGCAACTGACCAGGATCACCCCCCACAAGACCGGGGCGTCCTACATCTACCGCGAGAACAACCGCCGGTTCATCCCCATCAAGTTCAGCGTCCGCGGCCGGGACCTCCAGTCGGCCATCGACGAGGCCGAGCGCAAGGTCAATGATCCCGTGAACGGAGCGCGCCTGCCCAAGGAAGGGTACACCATCAAGTGGTCCGGCGAGTTCGAG
>JBMFUH010000829.1:0-3573 GCA_049966735.1 Isosphaeraceae bacterium | reverse complement strand
GATTTTTGTCTATCCCAAGTTCCCAGTAGAATTTATGGATTTCCGAGTGCCATTCACTTCAGGAACCATATCCGTATTAGTCGTTGTTTTCAACTGTGGGACGTTGACCGAAACCGTCATGGCAATAAATGTTCGCTGGATGACGGCAGGCCGCTTCCGGACCAACCGCCTTCTGACTTCCGCGACGCGCCGGGTTTGGTCGCCCTGGCTCGGCGCGGTCTGAACAATCAGCGATCATTGATATTGCCAAAGTCATGTCGTGTTCCTTTCGCGGAGGGGGGTGAAAAAGCCATTACGAGGAACCCTCTGGCACGGGCCCGATGATTGTCACCGGGCTGATATCTCGCCCACTGGGAGCAAGAGGTCTCCGATGAAATTTCCTTAGCGATCGATGATCTTTGCCCGTACACCCGCCCCGCGAGCGTAAGAATAGAAAGAGGGGACAACGAGTCCCCGAGGCGCACGCATGGAGGGGTGCCAGGGATCGAGGGATCGAAATGCCTAAGACACTAAGGGGAGTTCATTCGATGAAAACGACCTTGGTACAGCCCAGGCTCACGGTTCTTTTCCGGGGAATCCTGGGACTTGCCGTCGCGGTTGGCCTGGCGGGTGGAATTCCATCCGTCGCTGAGGCCCACGGCGGTGGCGGGGGCCACGGCGGTGGCGGGGGCCACGGCGGCGGGATGGGCGGCGGCCACATGGGAGGTGGATTCGGCGGCGGCCACATGGGAGGTGGTTACTACCATCGCGGCGGCATGGGAGGCTATGGCTTCGGCGGCTTCTACCCGGGCTTTTTCGGCCTGGGGGGATATGGCCTCGGTTATGGCCTGGGCTACGGCGGTTATGGCCTGGGCTACGGCCTGGGAGGCTATGGCTACGGTTACCCGAGCTTCGGCTACGGCGGTGGTTATTATCCGGGCTACGGCCTGAACTACGGCTATAGCTACGGCGACTATCCGGGAGCCTACCTGTCCAGCTACTCCTATCCCGACTCGTACTACACCACGGATTACTACGGCAATTCCGGATACGTCACGTCGCCCAGCACCGGCTACACGTATTCGTCGGCCTACGGCACCGTGCCGCTCCAGGGGACGGCGACCACGGTTCCTTCTGGTTCCCCGATACCGCTTCTGGGCATCGATGAGAAGGGAGTGACCGAGCCATCCGGGGCACGGATGATCGAGGTGACCAACGTCACCCTGGGCTCTCCCGCCGAGAGGGCAGGTCTGCAAATGGGCGACAGGATCGTCTCGGTGAACGGCTACCTGACTCAGGTGCCGGGCAACCTTCTCTGGATCATCAACCATCATGTTCAGAACGGAGTCGTCACGATGAGCGTCCTGAAGGCGGGAAGCAGTCGGACCACCACGCTGACGACCAATCTCCGTTGAGCCGAGGAAACGGCCCTCTTTCGAATCCTTGCACGCCGGGTGCCATGCTCACGTCCGCGTGAGCATTGGAGCCCCCAAACCTGGTGACATTATGGCACATGCTCACTCTGCGCGTGAGCATGCCACCCAACAGCACGGGACATCACCATTTGGGATATCAATTCGCCGTGCGCTCTCGCCTTGAGTCAGACGACCACCAGGATGGCAATCGCCAGGACCACGAGGCTCAGAACAGCAAGCAGTCCGGCGGGCATGAACTTCCGGGTCTTCGCCGCGAAGCGATAACCGAAGAAGGCGGCGAGCAGAAGCGCCACCAGGGCACCCAGGCACATGCCCAGGTTGGAACTTTGAAATGTGAGCACCAGGGCCCAAGCGACCGCCAAAGCGCTGGCGAGCCCGGCATAGAGTGACGGCTTGCTTCCGGCCTTGGTGTAGCCCATCACTCCTCCGATGGCGAGGAGAACGGCGTAAACTCCCAGCACGATGCGCCCTGCGACGAGACTGATCATGTCATGCGCTTCCAAGGCGGGGTGAAGGTTTTTCCCGAATGTAGAAAGGCCCAGCACGGCCGCGGGCGCGGGCGACGAGCATCGTCTCCGCACGTCTGAGGCCGCTCCGGGAAGCAAGAACAGCGGAACGGGACCGGATCGGGTCCGGCTTCCGTCCGATCAGGTCGGGGAAGCCAGGATTCCGGTCCGTCCCATTCCGCGCGTTTCTCCGTTGGGTCAGGCCGATGCACAGACAAACCTGGCGTGGTTCACTGCGGCCCGGGCTCGCCACCGCCCGGCGGGGGCGGAGGAGGAACTGCACCACCCAGGGGTGCTGCCGGGGGTGCTCCCGGAGCCGCGGGGGCAGCGCCGCCTGGGCCCATTCCCGCTGCGGGCGGAGCGGGCACGGGAGCTCCGCCCGGCGGAGCCAGTGGACTCACGTTGATGTCCGTGGGGCGGCCGAGCTGCCCCTGGATCGGTGAGAGGGCGCCTGCACCTACTGGCTGAACAAACGGTGCCGGCGGCGGCGGGGGCTCGATGCCCATCGCCCGCATTCGTGCCCGCTGGGTGGCCGCCTGGGTATTGGCCCAGGGGAACTCCGGCCCATTCGGGAAGTATTGAACGTCATCGTGCATATACTTGCCCGAGGGCAAGGTCATGCCAGCATATTCCACCTGGCAGCCGACCGAGGGCAAGATTCCGCCCACCGCCAGCGCCGACCAGAGCGCCACCCGGCGGCTCGTGGCACCTCGCGGCGATCCCATGCGGGGCAACCCCATCGCTTCCACCCTCCTTGGCATCTTCGGCGGCCCTCTGACCCAGTCCTTCAAGGAGCCTGGGTCCCCGGAGGGGACGCCGTGGGGAGTCCTGGTCTATCCCGCCCAACCGGACGCGACAATCTGTCCAAGCGGCCCGGCCGTCCTGTTCGCGGCCAAACCTTCTCGGCCGCACGGTGCGGTCGTCGGGCTTCTTACTTGGTTATCAAATCGGCCGGATCAACCGGTTGAGCCCAATGATTCCTCCAGTTTCCAGGAAAACTCCCCTGACGAAGGGGTGATCAATCGCTGCTCGCTTCATGATCGGGCCGCCGGAGCTAGGAGAACGGAATGAATTCCGTTCTCCTACCGGCGCGAGCGGCGATTGCCGATTTGACGGCCTGGCTCACTTGACGTATCCTCTTGTGATCCAAGGGATCCCGCCTCTTTTCGCCACCATCCCCCGGGTGAGATTCGGAACAGCACCATGCGACTTGACAAGCTGATCGGAGAGCGATTTGGGCTCTCCCGCAGGGCGGCTCAAGAAGCCGTGCGCAAGGGACAGGTGGACGTCTCCGGCCAGACCTGCCTCGAACCCGGACAGGACGTGGACCAATCAACTGCCCTGAGCTTCGATCCCAACCGCCCGAGGCGCGGGACTCTGTCACGCCGATTGCAGGTTCTCCACGAGGATCGGCACATCGTGATCGTCGACAAGCCCGCGGGCCTGCTGACCCAGCCCACGCCGGCGCGCGAGCGCGACACCTTGCTCGAGAGGGCCGGCCGGTACCTCAACCGAAAGCATGGAGTGATCAAACCTTACGTGGGGATTGTTCATCGTCTGGATCAGGACACCAGCGGCGCGATCTTGCTGGTGACTTCGCCCAGGGCCCTGCGCCCCTTCCAGGCGATGTTCCGCGCCCATGCGATCGAACG
>JBMFUH010000828.1:0-3574 GCA_049966735.1 Isosphaeraceae bacterium | reverse complement strand
GGCAAAGCCCGGAAAGTCCGCCCGGTCGGCGGGCTCGGTCTCCAGGGCGGTCAGAAGCTTCTCCGCCGCTGCCCCGTGCTCCAGCCGCAGCGATGCTTCCGCCTCGAGCAGCCGTGCCTCGCGGTTCTTCGGACTTTTCGGGTAGTCGTGGACCAGCCTGCCGAGCACCTTCTCGGCCTCCGCCCAGTCGCCCAGCTCGACGTGGGTCCGCCCCAGCCGGTAGAGAACCAGCGGCATGAACCGGCTTCTGGTGGGATCGGAGTCATTCTTGGGCACGCCAGCCCCGGACGCTGCCGGAGTGTCCAGCACGGGCGCCAGCAGGCGAACGACCTCGGGGTAGTCGCGCGCCTGGCTGGCCGATTCGGCAAGGTTGAACCGGGCCTCCAGAGCATGCGCGCTTTGCGGGTGAGTCTTGAGCAGTTCCCGGAACAGCGCGTCGGCGTCGGAGATCTTGCCGACATCGACCAAGGCCCAGCCACGTTCCGCCAGCAGGTCGTCTCGCTTTGTTCCCAGTGCTTCGAGGGCCTGTTCCTGCCCGTGGTCGGCGAGCAAGCTCCCGAAGACGGCCGCGGCCTCTCCCGGACGACCGGTCCGGGCCAGCAGCCGAGCGCGGGCAAGATCGGCCTGGAGCGCTTCCTTCGTTTGGGGATGGTTCTCCACGAGCTGTCGATAGGCAGTCAATGCGGCGTCGGTCTGCCCGGCGGCCTCCAGCGCCCCGGCATGGTCGAGGGCGACGACTTTGACATTCGAGTCATCGGGGTAGGTCTTGAGGAAATCCGCGAAGCAAGGAGCGGCCTCCGCCGGCTTGCCCAGCTTCCAAAGCGCTCGCCCCAGGCCCAGCAGCGCCCGCTTGCGGACCGCGGGGTCGATGAGCGGACCGCGAGCGCTACCGGTTCGGTCGGTTGCTTTGCTTCCATCCGGCGTGTCGGCGAGCACGAGCCGGAACTGTTCGGCCGCGCGCGGAGGCTCGTTGCCGTCCAGCGCGGACTCGGCGAGCCGGAGCCGGGTCGGCGGCAAGACCTTGCTCCGGGGCCAGCGGTCCGCCAGCCGGCCCAGCGTTTTCCAGGCTTCCTCTTTCTTCCCCAGCCCGAGCTGAGCGGTCGCGAGCTGGGCCAGGGCGAACTCGGCAACCTCCCCATCGGGGTTCTTGCTGAGATACGCGTTCAAGGGTTCGATCGCCTCGGCGAACCGGCCCTTCTCGATCCGCTCTTGACCGATCAGAAACTGAGCATCCGAGCCGACCTTGTCGTGAGAGCCGCCGGCCAGGCTGGCCAGAAGCGCGTCGGCCCGCGCCGACTGGCCGGTGGCCCGGTACGCGAGGGCAAGATCATACCGGGCCGCCTCGGCGACCGCCGGGTCGAGGTTGCTCCTGGCCCGACTCTGGTTGCCCATTCCAGGGTCCTTGCCCGGTCCCACCAGCGGTTCGAGAATGCGTACGGCCTCTTTCGGCTGGCCGCCGGCCAGCAGGGCACGCCCCTCGATGGCTCGGACCTCCGGCCCGTGTGGACTCTGGGGAAAGCGTTCCGGGAACGACCTGGCCAGGGCCAGCGCGGCTGCATGATCGCGCTCCTCGAGCGCCAGTTTGGCCGCCCTCGCGAGCGCATCGTCGGCCCAGGGATCGCGCGGAGCTGTCTGGGCGATCTGGACGTATCGCTTGCGAGCCTCGGGAATCTGCTTGAGCTGCTCCAAGGCCTCGGCCGAGCGGAATTGCAGGGCGGGCATCAGTGCGGAGTGGGGAAACCGCTTGACGGCCTCGTCGAGGACGGCCAGCGCCTGCCTGGCAGCGCGCTGCTGGAGCCGGAGCGTGGCCAGAACCAGGGCAGCCCGGGGAGCCAGCGACTCTCCTCCTTCGGCAGTCAGGGGAATCAGCAGCTTCTCCGCCTCCGAAGCTCGATTCAGGTGTGCCAGGGCTTCGGCCCGGGAAAGGGCGGCCTCGGACTTCAGGCTGCTCCGCGGGGCAACGCGGTCGAGGGTCTGGAACGCCTCCACGGCCGCCGCATCGCGCCCGGCGGCAAGCTGGATTCGACCGATCTGAAACCAGGCGCGGTCGACCCAGTCCGTCGATCCTTGCGTGGCCAGCTCGTTGAGCACCTTGAGCGCGGATTCCGTTTCGCCCAGGCCCGCCAGCGATCGCCCCAGGCCGTACCGGGACCGATCCACGAGCTGTCCGTGGGGAAAATCGACGAGCGAGCGCTCGTAGGCCGTTCGGGCCCCCTTGAGATCGTCCAGGCCGAACCGGACATCGCCCAGATAGGTCCAGGCTGTTTCGAGGTTCGGGTGCTTGCCCGCGCCCGCCACGAAGGTTTCCAGGGCCTGGCGCGCCTCGGGCAAGTTTCCCAGCATGTAGGAAAGCTCGCCCAGCCGATACCACGCCGTTCGGGCCCGACGATGCCGGGGGGCCTGCTCGAGGAATTGCTGGAATGCCTGCTTCGCCTCCTTGTAGCGTCCCTGAAAGAGCCGTGCGGTGGCCAGCCCGAAACGGGCGTCGGCGGCGTCCTGGCCAGCCGGCTGGGAGTCCAGAAAGCGCTGGTATTCCAGGGCGGCGAGATCAAACTTCCGCTCGCGCAAGAGTCCATTGGCGAAGCTCAACTCCTCGGGAACCTGGCGCGGGGACGACGACGCCGCGTCCGCCGCCGGCTCCTGAGCCCGCGCCACGAGCGCCGGCAGAAAGATAAAGACGATCAGCCCGAGCCCGACTCGGATCATGAAACGGCGCCGATCGCTCGCAAGCGGTGTGGCTCGCGCTGGCGATACCGAGGAAAGGAAAGTCACTCTTCGACACGCCTCCGTGAAAACTCGCCCAACGTTCCTCCATCTCGATTTCGTACTGGAGATCAGGTAACATTGAGTAAAACAGGCGGATCTTTCCGAAGCGGCGAAAGATCTGAGCCCCCCGCGCCAAACGCTCTGAACTCCACGCCCTCTTATACCCCCCACCGTAGGAATGACTCAAGGTCGCCGCAATCCATAGCCTGCCTTGAGGTTGCTCGCGTGTTTCGCTGCGTCCGGATCGCCCGCTTGCATAAACCCCAAGCCGCACCGCGGCGGTGACATGTTGGGATCAGCATACGGAATTGCTCGCATCGTTTATTCGTCAAATTCGTCGTTATCCCCCGAAACCATCCAACCGGGCTATTCTTTGCTTTTCGGCCATTTGGTGAGACATCACACTGGACAGGACAAGAGAGTCAATTTATTCTACTGAGAATTCGCAAAACTCCCAGAATCCGCAATCAGCAATCCTGTAGAGTTGAAGCAGACCAGTCGGGGGCGTACATGCGGAACGTCCTCGATTCGATGGTTGAACTGACCTTGCATCACTGGAGAACGCATCGATGATCATCACTCGACTGATCAGCGCGGCCACCGCGACCCTGTTGGCCACCACGGCCTTCGCACAGACACCCTCGAAGCAGATGCCCGCGCCGCAGGCGCCGGCCAAAGTTGTCCCCGCGCCGCAGGCGCCGTCCAAGGCTGTCCCCGCGCCGCAGGCGCCGACGAAGACCGTTCCGGCTCCTCAGGCGCCGACGAAGACCGTTCCGGCTCCTCAGGCCCCGGCCAAGACCATGCCCGC
>JBMFUH010000827.1:0-3578 GCA_049966735.1 Isosphaeraceae bacterium | reverse complement strand
AGCCCAAAACGGCTTATCCGCTACCCGACCCCGGTGGTGTTGAGCGAGAAGTCTCAACGTGACCGCCGATGTCGCCGCGCTCTTGGCCTTCACTGCCGCGGTGGACGCCGCCGACGCCGTCGGTTATTCCGATGCGTTCATCCAGGGCGCCGCGCGCGATTACCAGACGGTCCTCGCGCTTCACCTGGGCGATTACCCCGAGCCTGGACGGCCAATCGACCCCGGCCCGGAAGGGCCACTGGGGCTGCTTCAGCCAGTTTAAATTTCAATACATGTTCGCATTTGAAAATGGTTCCGAGCGTTAATCTCAGCACGGATGAGCGACTCGATGGGCCGCTTGGGCGCCAGGAAGCTGGCGTGGGCCTTCCCTGCGGATTGAATCGACAAAGGAAACTGGATCGAAGAGGCGACCGGGGATATAATTGAATCAGCGTCCGCGCGAAGCCATCCAGCGAGTGCGGGAGTCGTTTCCGGGCCGTCCCGGCAGAGAATTCGCCTGAGATCGCAGCACAGCATCGATGGATCGAAGGCCGCGGCCACTCCTCCCTTCGCGAGGAGACCATCAGGTTTCACCAAGGCCACCGATCGGCTCGGCTTCAGGCAGCAGGACGCCATCCGGGTTGTTCCTAACGAGGATGGTCTGGCGGTCACGCCCTGCAACTGCTGGTTCAGCGCGCGGCAAGCGCCTTGCATTCATTCCATCATTCCTCGTCTTTGCACAAACATGAGGGAGTTGATCGCTGGAAGGAGATCTTCGGGTTCTCTTCCGAGCAAACCGGCTGTCGGCGAACCCCCCCACCAGCACGAGGAAGTCGTGGTCAGGTTCATGTTATCCGCCTGGGTACGGATTCTTTTCATTCGCATCCATTCTTGATCGTCTCACTCCGTGTCGGTGCCCGTGGTGAAGGCGTCGCCAAAGCAAGGAGAGCAGCCAAATATGCCGGGTACGCGGCGACAACAGGTTGAGATTACCAACGAACTCGGACTCCACCTCCGGGCGGCAAACCGTTGGGTGGAGCTAGCGAGAACGTTTCAATCCGAGGTTCGAGTTTTCTGGAACGGCCGCTCCGCGGACGGAAAAAGTATCCTCGACCTCTTGACCTTGGGTGCCGAGTCGGGCGCCCTTCTCGAACTCGAGATCATCGGCCCGGACTCCGATGAGGCCGCCGCGGCGCTCGCCGAACTGGTGGCCAACCGTTTTCACGACGGCAACGCTGGTGGATGCGGCGCGATCAACCCTTGATGCATTACAGGGGGGGGCAATCAATGATCGAAGTTTTGGATCAAGGTCCCGGAAACGTGTTCGGCATGCGGATCAGCGGCAAACTTCTCCACCAGGATGATGCGCGGTTCGTGCCCATGCTGGAGCAGTTGATCCAGGAGCACGGCAGCGTGCGCTGCCTGGTGGAAATGATCGACCTCCACGGCATCGCGCTGCGATCCCTCTGGGACGAGATCAAGTTTGACGTTCGTCATGCCCGACAGATCGAGCGCTGCGCCGTGGTAGGCGACAGACGATGGGAGGCCTGGATGACCAGCCTGTCACGGCCGATCTTCTCCAGGGCCGAGATTCGGTTCTTCGACGTCTCTGATCGGGATAAAGCATGGGAGTGGATCAAGGAAGGGCTTCCGGAGACTCCACCGTCTTGATCAAAACGGCCCGACGCGGCAGCCGCGACCCTGGACACCGGAGTTGATCGGCGGACCAGGGGGCACGGATTTTCGAGCCTTATCTTCTTTCAGACTGGAGAACCTTCTCCGGAGATGCCGATTAGAGCGGTTTACAGTCGGCTTGCACACGGATCAAGTATTGTAGGGTCCGCTGTGCGGACCCTACGGGGAGCCATCGGCCCGAAAACCGCTCTAATCAAACTGTAACAAGTCTCTTTGAGGATTCTCTATAGCACGCATTCAAGCGTTGGCGGAGACGTGTGGCACTTCGCGCCGGTTCCCGAGGGACGGCAGACCCGCGGACGCCCCGTTCATTCCAAGGCACGACGAGAGCGACGGATGCCCTCTCAGGCCTGGCTCTCTCACGGCCGGTGTCAAGATTTACGTCAATTCCGGTCTTCCCGGGGATGGGCCGTGGCGCTTGTCCTCTGGTGCTCGTTCCTCCGCGACACATGGGCCACCGCCGAACCCCCTGGCGCGACCGTCGCCAGCGTCCACTCCCGATCATCCACGGCCGACGCGATTCCCGTCACGCTCGAGCAGATCGCTCGACAATCGCAGCGGCTCGAAGAACAGAATGCCAGGCTGTCGGAACAGAACCGATCGCTCGTCAAGCAACTCGACACGGTGACAAAACGATGTGATCAGCTCAATGAGCGTCTCGAGCAGCTCGAGCCGAAGAAGGGATCATCAACCGCCGCCAAGCCCATCCCGTTGCCGCTCGACCTCGAGTTTCCGCCTGATTCCGCTTCAGAGGCTCAAATGGACTTCAGTCAGCCTCCCGGATCGAGCAACACCGCTGGAATTCCCTTTTCGTCGACGCCAGCGGCGCCATTTCAGCGACGCCTTCGACCTGATGGTCGGCAACTGGTCGGTCCCGGGGACGCGGGAGTGGTACCTGCCGCCCAAACCGGAACCAGCCAGTCGGGGCGCGGAGGATGGACGCGCTTCATTGGTGGTCGGTTCGGCCGTGAAAAACGACGGGACCGCTACAGGTACTCGAGCGCCGAGGTTGCGGCCATGAAGCAGAACCCAGCCAGGAGGGAGAAGGAGAGTTTGAGCCGATCATGCGAGTGGAACTGCAACTCGGGGAGAAGATCGCTCAGGGCAATGCAGAGGAAGGTGCCGGCCGAGAACGAGAGCGCGATCGCCGTCCAGTTGGAGGCGGCCGCGGGACCAAGCTGGTTCAGCCCCAGGGCGAAAAGGGCAACGCCCAGGGGAATCATGGTCGCGAAGCCGAGATTGACCAGGTGGGCCCACAGCCGGGAGACTCCCGAGCGCAGCATCAGACTGACAATGGTCAAGGCGTCTGCCGGCTTGTGCACGACAGTCGCGATGAAAACCCCCCAGCCCGTGGCGCCTACCCACTTGCGCTCGGCGAAATCCGCCGCGATCGCACTTGCCAGCGCGACGCCGCCGACCAGCGAGTGAATCGCCAGGCCGAAGGCCGCGGTCCACCACGAAAGTGCGTGACCGGCGGGACCAGCGCCGGAGCGGACATGGTCCTGGTGACTGGCCTGGGCCGTGGCAAGCGGGGCGTGATCATGGGCGCACGTCCCATGGTCAGAGTGTTCGGCCTGGCCCGGCGCTTCCCCGTCAGACTCTCGCGGTTCGTGGTGATGGAACGAGAAGAAGCGCTCCAGGAAAAAGAGTGACAGAAGGCCCAGGACCGACCAGCGTACGGTTCCGGCGGAGCCCATGCGGACGGCCTCGGGAAGCATGTGGAAGAACGCCGCGCCCAGCATGCTGCCGGCCGAGAAACTAAGATAAACCTGCAGCCGGGTGTGCGTGAGGACCGTGGCCAGCGGCAACACCCCCCCCATCAAGCTGACGGCGACGATCGTCAGGCAACAGAATGTGAGGATGAAGGTCATGGCTCTCTGACTCCGCGAAAGGCGAATTCAACC
>JBMFUH010000826.1:0-3584 GCA_049966735.1 Isosphaeraceae bacterium | reverse complement strand
GTCGCGAAAAGACTCTGCTCCCAGGATCGCCACAGTTGCGAAGCAAAGCGCCGCGAGGACGATAAAGCCCGCGGCCACCACCCTCCAACGCCGCCGCCACGCATAATAGAGCAAAAGAAATCCCGGGAAGAGCTTGATCGCGGTCGCCGCGCCGATCATGCACCCGGCCAGCCGGTCGCGTCCTGACCGATCCGCCGACCATGCACCCGTCAGCAGCAGAAGCAGCGCCAGGCTCTGCTGACCCTGACGAATCTGCTCGAGGAGCGGCGCACACGTGACCACAAGCGATGTGAGCGGTGCGAGGGACCAGACGGAAAGGGGGATTCTCAGCCCACGCTGCACCAGGCGGAGGCTGACCACAAGGGTCACGAGCGAAACCAGGTTCCACACAAAGAGGGCATTGTCGAATTGGAGCCTGGCAAGAGGCAGGACCAGCAAGACCGACGGAGGCGGGTGCGCGTTCACGACCACGGGTGTAGCCATCCTCCGCGCGCCGGAACCCAGGTAGAGCGGGAGGGTGGCATCATGTTTGGTGTAAATGGGCGTCCCGGCGAAGAAGTTGCGTGCCGATGCGTAGTCCTGGAAGAAACCGGGCACGAGCCCACGAGCGCGCCACGATCCCGGCCGGAGGGCGTCGACAAGTCCGCCACCAAAACACACGGCGCTCCAGGCCGCCACGACCAGCCAAAGCCAGCGCCGTTCTTCGGGAAGCGCCTCCAGTGGGACCCAAGGGCCGGTTTTCTCGTGCATTTGCGATCACCTCGGTGAACTGGGGAGTCTGCTGAACAGGTCGGCCAGCGCCGTTTCGTAATTCCTCCAGCGGCCCACGGAATGGTGGTAGATGGGCCGCCGGACCTGCACGGCGCTGGCGGTGCGGATTGGCCGTTGTGTGCGATAAAACTCGAGGCAGGCCGGTTCCCAGTCCAGACCACAGTCCGCCAGCAGCCGGCGTGAGGTCGCCTCCGTGTCGTTCACCATGTCCTCGTAATCGACGGTGTGCACAGGCGTCTCGAGGACACCCTGCCAGTGGTCCATCAACTGAAGGTACTGCCTGAATCGGGAGGCGATGTGCTCGACGTCGCTAGCCCAATCGTTGAGGGCGAAATCCGTCATCCAGCACGACAGCGCCACATCGCGCAGGTCGCGGCGGCAGTGGATGAATGTGGCCCGTGGAAAAAGCGTAACGAGTAGTCCCAGAAACGCGTAGTTGTCCGGCATCTTGTCCACGATTCGCGTGGCTCGGCCCCCGTCCAATGCCTCGAGCCAACCGAGATACTGGGACGACAACTTCTTTACAGCCTCCTCCGTCAAATGCGGGGCACATTCCAGCGGCGACCCTTGTCTTCCCAGTATTCCGGGGATGCCCCTGAACGACTGCCCCGCCAGTTGGAGCTCTCCGGCACCGTGGACCTGGGTGTGGCTGGCCAGCACCTGCTCGACGAGAGTTGTTCCGGATCGGGGCAAGCCTACGATGAAGACGGGGCGGCGCGAATCGGCGCCTTGGCCGGCGAGCCGGCCCAGTAGGCCGCCGTCGAACGCGGCTATGACACGCCCGACCCGCTCCTCTTCCTCTGCCGGGGAGCATCTGCGTTGCCCCACCGCGAGTTTCAACCGCAAAGCGTTTGCCTCGCCCATGCAGGCGGCGGCGCGCTCATACTCACGGCGAGCGTCGAAGACGTGAGCCAGGCCAAACAGGAGACGCGATCGGGGAAGTGGCCCCAGGAGCGGGTCCGCTAACATCTGCTCAATGGCTTTCACGTCTGATTCCGGCAGTTCGTCGCGCAGCAGGCCGGCAAGGGAGGCGTAGGCCACGGGCACCCTCGGCTGAAGCGAGATCGCCTCGCGGAAGGATGCCTCAGCCTCGGCCAGCTCGCCCCGGATAAGATGGATCTCTCCGGTTGCCACCAGGGGGAGCGCTGAGTTCGGCATGAGCCCGAGCGCGGCCCGGTAGCTGGCCTCGGCCTCGGGGCCAGGCGGCCGTCGTCGAGAAGCGATCGACCTAGCGCGAGGTACAGCTCTGCATGGTCCTGCCCAGTGAGCGCGATCGCCCTCTCATAGCAGGCGATGGCCTCCGAGAACTCTTGAAGGTCCGCGTAGGAGTCACCCAGAAGTCGGTGGAAAGCCCATTCGTTCGGGGCCAGCTCGACCGATTGCTTGATCCATGGGAGGGCCTGGCCGGGCTGCCCCTCGCGGAGCAAGGTCAAGCCGAGGTGGGCGTAGGCTGGGGCAAGATCCGGATCCAGCCGGAGCGCCTCGAGATACGCGGCACGAGCATCGGCGTAACGCTCCAGGCTCCGAAGGGCATTGCCGAGATTATAGTGAAGTGCCGGCACGTTTGGCTGGAGCCGCACGGCCTCCTGACAATGCACGAGCGTCTGCTCCGCATTGCCGCGGTCCAGCAGCATCTGCCCCAGATTACTCCGGGCCGGCGCGAACGCCGGATCGAGCTCGACGGCGCGGCGGAAATGCTCAAAGGCCTCGTCGAGGCGATCAAGCTCCCTGAGAACCACTCCGAGGTTGTTGTGCACCGGCGCGAGGTCCGGGCGCAGCTCCAAGGCGCGGCGGAATTGATCGATTGCTTCCTCGAGCCCACCCAGAGCTTGCAGCGCCAATGCGAGATTGCAGATTGCCTCGACGCTCTCCGGCCATAGCCTGAGGGTCACGCGGCAACACCCCGCAGCGCGCTCCGGCTGACCGGCTGCGCGATAGGCCTCGGCCAGGTTTGCGTGGAACCCCGGCCTGTTTGGGCTCAAAGCCAGCGCCTTGCCAATCAGCTCGATGGCGCGGTCGCTGTTCCCAATTTGATGGTTCAGCACGCCCAGGCGATTCAACGCCTGCACGTTTTCCTTGTCTTCGGCGAGGATCTTCTCGCACTGGAGGATCGCCTCCTCGATCGACCCCCCTTCATGTGCCTCATCTGGCCGCGGAATCACGCCGCTATCGGGTCGAGTCCCCTCGCGGTTGGTGACGGCCGGTGTTCCAGTGGCCAAGGGAACCGATTGCGGTAGGCCCGCCTGCATTTTACTTCCTCAGAATGCACTCGAGTCGACAGCTTCGCCGCCTGAGCGCGTCGATAGCGCCTGCCAAACACCCGCCCGCGGCAAATCGACCCAGCAGCCCATGGAGTTTCGAGACGCCCCGACCGGGTCTCCCGTTGTCGGGACAACCTGCCAGGAATCAACCGAGTCTTTGATGAATCGCACCGAACCATCGCCCATCAGGACGTTGACTCCGCCGACGTGCAGGCTGGATGCTGAATTCGTCCAGGCGCTCGTGGCCACCATCGCAACCTTTTTCTGGGCGTTGGGCGGGTAGAGCGCCGTGACAAGAGTGTCGCCCCAGTTTCCCGTGATGTACCAGCCATGCCGATCTGAGAAAGAAGGGGTCATCTCATCCAGCTCTCGGAGGATCGTCGTCGACTTCTCAGCCACGAAGATGGTGTTGCTGAGCCCGTCGGTCACAGAGCCGAACACGATCGCCGACAGGTCGCCGAATGCGCCATTGCACTGCGCCAGCAAGGGCCCCGGCACCACGCAGCGGTTTACGGGCAGCGGAAGGGCGGTCACGGGCAATGAGCCCAGCGA
>JBMFUH010000825.1:0-3588 GCA_049966735.1 Isosphaeraceae bacterium | reverse complement strand
AGCGGACCCTACGATATTCAATGAGTGCGCAAGCCGACTGCAAACCGCTCTAGAGACTCCTTCAAGGGGACCTTTCTCGGAGTGGCGATGTTGGAGATTCAATAGCGCGGCTCGGCCGGGCCAGGCTCGAACTCGAAACTGTAATAATCGGGGCCGGCGTTCCCCTCTCCGCAGGGCCAGATCCATCCATGAATCCAGCCGCGTTTGCCGGATTGCCCCGGTCTCTTCTCGTGCCCGTCTCTCCGGTCATCGAGGGTTGAGGCTGCGAACCAAGCCTCTCGAGAATCTGCCTCATCTCCTCGCGGTGCTCGAGTTTCGTTTGCTTCAGCTCCTCGGCGAGCTTCCTGTTCATCTCTTCCACGGCCCGTAGCCGGTTCACAAGCTGTTCAACCGAGACAGCTCCGGGGGACGATCCGCCTGTGGGGGCGGGCAATGCCTGCGCCGGAGGAGGAACAGACGAGGGCGGATCATCACTTGCTGGAATGAGAGAGCCACATGCCAAAAAGACCAGTAGCGCGGGACTCACCTTTGCCAGCCATCTGGAGAAACGATGCCTGGACGTCCCGGCCAAGTCAGGTACCATGGTCAGCTCATCTGGCTCCCCGGTCGAGATAGGCACTCAGAACAGTTCCGGTTACGTAAGACACTGGCGGGACGTGAACCCCCAGTCAAAACTTCCCGGGTCTGGCCAGACCAAAGCCCGGGACGAATGATCTCGAAATCGCGATCGCTTCCGCGGTCTCCACCTACCTCAGAAGAACATAGCATAACGGAACCAGAACGTATTGAACCCGCTGAGCGGTGTGCCCCCGGTGAACGGGATCGGGTTGTTGAACTGGGTCCAGACCCAGTCGAAGCTGAGGCGCGTGTTCTTGACCGGCCACCAGTTGACGCCGACCATGAGCTGCTCTGCCCGATTGGTATAGAGCGAGGAGTTGATGAAGCCGTTAGTGAAGTCGGCCCGGCCGACGTTGAACTGAGACCACTGGGCCGCGACCTGCCATGCGCCGATGCCCCACTGACCGCGCGAGAAGAGGAAGGGCCGGATCGGCTCGACGCTGGAGAAGCCCTGGATACCGTTGCCGCCGTAGTCTCGCTCACCGGTGAGATAGTACGATCCCATGAGCATGAGGGCGTTCTGGGTCGACCGGGCGGTCGTCGTGCCATCGGACAGCTCACGGCTGTGGACGATGTATTCGCCCAGGAAACTGAACCGGCCGTACCAGAAGATATGCGGAGCGATGCGGGTCCGCTCGCCCACCGAGCGAACGTTCTGGTTGTAGACCGCGAAGGGAACGCCCGACGAGGTTACCCAGGCGCTGTTGGTCGTCGACTCCATCAGGTTGGGCGTGGTTGCCGCCGGGTTGTAGAGGGAGTAATTCTCATAGCCTACCGACCAACCGACACCGCCGCCCAAGTGCTTGAAGATCCCATCCGTGTTCTTGAATGGAGTCAGTGTGACGGCCCCGGTGAGCTCAGGATTGCGGTCGAGGGCGTAGTAGCCCGAGGTCAGGTTGTTCGTGATCCCGGACCAGAACTGCATGTACTTGCCGCCATAAATGAACGTCGCGCCGATGGGACGCTTGTTCGCCAACTGAAAGCTCATCGAGTTGGTGATCACGGGCTCGAACGCCGGGCTGAAGGCGTAGTACTCGTAGAGCACGGGCGAAAGTCCCTTGCCGAAGCGAAGCCGGATCTTGTCCCACTGGTAGGTAGCGAACATATCGAGCAAGTTGATCTCGCCGAGGAAGTACTGGAGCGTGACCTGATAGCCGAAGTTCTTGGTCACATTGCCCCAGATTCCAGTACGGCCAAAAGGTATGTTCCAGCCCTGTTCGGTCGTCGGCATGTTCGCTCGGTCGAAGTTGGTGCTGTCGATGGTGACCTGGTTCTGGAACTTGAGGGTAAACTCTTCGTTGGGATCGGAGATGGTGAGGAACGTACCGCCGGCGATGGGCCCGTTCGCCTCAGAGAGGTAGCGATAGCGAAATTGAAGCGGCGTGAAGTCGGTCAGCGTGTCGTTGCGCGCGCCGCCCGTGTCGATGGTGTGACTGGTCATGGTCTCGCCGCGAGTCGCCGGCGCCGCAGGCGTGGGCGGCCCCATGGACGGCGGCGCCTCGGTCGCGACCACCGAGGCAAAATCACGGTTTCCCGATGTTGCGCCCGATTGGCGCAGGTTGGACAGTTCGTTCTGGAGCTGGGTCACTTGGTCCTTGAGCTGACGTGTCTCGGCGACCTGAGTTTTGAGCTGGCGGATTTCGTCGAGCAACTCGGCGTTGCTTACTGTCACGGGAGCGGCAGGCAATGCGGCAGGCAATGGCGGTGTTGGCTGGCCCACGCTCTGGGTCCGCAGGGGCGACTGCATCCACTAGCCCAAGGAGAACACACCATGCATCTGACGCCGCAAGAACGTGACAAGCTGCTCATCCACGTGGCCGCCGAGGTCGCCCAGGCGCGGAAGGCCCGGGGACTGAAGCTCAATCTCCCCGAAGCCACGGCCCTGGTGGCCGCGGCCATGCAGGAGATGGCCCGCGACGGTAAGTCCGTCGCCGAGATCATGAGCGAGGGCAAGAAGGTCCTCTCGAAGAAGGACGTGATGGAAGGCGTGGCCGAGACCATCACCGAGATCCAGATCGAGGCGACGTTCCCCGACGGCACCAAGCTCGTCACCGTTCATGACCCCATCGCGTGAGATCGCTCCACACATCTTGTCGAGGTACAACATTCATGAAACCGGGCGAATACTTTCACGACGGGCCGGACCTCGAGATCAACGCCGGCCGTGACGCGATCAAGCTCAAGGTCACCAACACGGGAGACCGGCCCGTCCAAGTCGGTTCGCACTTCCACTTCTTCGAGGCCAACCGCGCGCTGGTCTTCGATCGCGCGAAAGCCTACGGCAAGCGGCTCGACCTGCTCTCGGGCACGGCCATCCGCTTCGAACCGGGCGATGTCAAGGAAGTCCCACTCATCGACCTCGAGGGTGAGCGGAAAGTGTACGGGCTCAACGGCCTGGTCATGGGGCAACTCGACGACCCCACGGTCAAGAAGGCGGCCTTCCAGCGGCTGAAGGACGGCAAATTCGGCAACCAGCCCAGCAAGTGACCCCTTGACTGACCACGATCACGGGAGAACACACAATGAGCTTCAAGATTTCCCGAGCTGCTTACGCATCGCATTACGGCCCGACCGTTGGCGACCGGATCCGCCTGGCCGACACGGAGCTGATCGTCGAGATCGAGAAGGATTACACGCACCCCGGCGAAGAAGTCGTCTTCGGCGGCGGCAAGGTCATCCGCGACGGCATGGGGCAATGCCCTTACCATGAGTTCATGAGCACCCCCCACCTTGACCTGGTCATCACCAACGCGGTGATCATCGACTACTTGGGCATCGTCAAGGGCGACATCGGCATCCGCGACGGCCGGATCGTCGCCATCGGCACCTCGGGCAACCCGCTGATCCAGCAGGGCATGGACCCCCGGCTGGTGATCGGCCCCGGCACCGAGGTGATCGCCGGCGAGGGGCTGATCTGCACCGCCGGCGGTCTGGACACCCACATTCACATGATTTGCCCCCAGCAGGTGG
>JBMFUH010000824.1:0-3607 GCA_049966735.1 Isosphaeraceae bacterium | reverse complement strand
AGTCGCCGCCCGGCTCGACCTTGAGCTGGATCGAGCCACCCCGGCCGGTATGAACCAGGGCGTTACCGATCAGATTATTGAAAACATGTGCAATCCGCTCGCGGTCCGCGAGAATCGGCGGCAAGCCAAAGCCCACCGATCCAGACAGGGCAACCCCGGCATCCACGGCGCTGGCCTCATAGCGATCGACCGCTTCGCGAATCAGGTCGGCGGGCGCGACCGATTCCAGGTCAAGCTGAACGCGACCCTGCTCGATCCGGGCGAGGTCGAGAAGGTCGTTGATCATCGTCAGGATCCGCTCCGAGTCTTGCCGAGCGCTCAGGAGCAGCTCGATCTGTTTCGCGTTGAGGGGGCCGACAGCCTCCTCGAGCAACAGGTGCACAACCATCTGCAAGCCCGTCAGCGGTGTCTTTAGCTCATGGCTGACGGTTGAAACCATGTCGCTTTTGAGCTGGTCTACCAGCCGGAACTTGGTCACGTCGGACAGGACGATCGCGGCTCCCAGAGTTCCTCCCTGCTCATCGCGGATCGACAGGACGCGAGGCAGAAAGAACTTCTCCTGACCCTGATCCCGGAGACAGATCGCGTGCTCGAGGCTGCTGGTGACATGATCCGACGAGCCTTGCAGCACCAGGGAAAGCGGTCGCTCGAGCTGGGGCGGAGGCGACCAGGGCATTGCACCATCAGCCGAGGTGACCACGCCCAGAGTCCGGCGGGCGGCGGGATTGGCGCACTCCACCGCGCCGGCCGGATCAACGACGATCACGGGATCGGGTATGGAGTCGATCGTCGCCTGCGCGGTCTTCTGAGCGCGGAGCAGCCTGGCCGTGCGCGTTTGCCGGAACTCGCGGATGGTCCGAGCCATCGTGTTGAACGCCTCCGCCAGTTCCCCCAGCTCATCCCGCGTGGTGGCTGGCACGACCTGGTCGAGATCGCCCTGAGTCATCCTCCGCGCGGCGTGGGTCACGGCCCGGATTGGCACCAGGATCGATTTGCTCACGACGAAGGCGATCAGCGTGGCCACGACCGCGCTTGCCAGCACGGCCACGATCATCACGCGCTTCGACCGGGCCGCGGCATCGTGAGCCTGCCGATTCTGCACCATCATGTTGGACTCATTGATCTCCAGGACCTTGTCCGCATCATGCTTGATGTCCATGAACGTCTTGTAAAGATTATTGTAATAGTATGCTGATCGGGCCTGAATCTGGCTCGGTGGAATGGCGTAGTACGACTCCGTCTGCTCGACGTACCGGGCGTAGTTGGAGGTGAGCCTGTCGGCCAGCTCCTGTTCGCCGTCCAGGGTGACGTTGCGTTGCTCCTTCTCCAGGTTGCGCTGGAATGCCGGCTGATTCTCCCGGAACTGATTCCTGCCCCGCTCGTCCTGTCCGTTCAGAGCGAACTGCGCGGCGGAGTCCATGCGCTCCAGCGCCTCTTTCATTCCCTGGGCGGCCAGCACGCTGTCGTAGTTCTCACGCAGAACCACATCGATTCCCTGGCCCAGATCGTCAAACCGTGCAACGGCCCAGACGCCCAGGCCGATGATGATGGCCAGGAGCGGGGTGAGCCCGAGCAGCAGCTTGGTGCGCAATGTCGTGTACATGGCAAACAACCTTCCACACTCCCTACAAAGCAAAAGCCATGCCGGCGTCGAACAAAAACACCTAAGTCGCTATAATATTAGGACTTAACACGCACGAGCCAGCCAGAATTCGTCTCTCAGCGGAGCGGTGATCGTGCATTTTGCGGCGAACGCCGTTCAGACTGCACGATGGAGCGCGACAGAGCGCCTGGCGCCGTCTGGGCGGATCGCCAGCGCGTACGGGGCTCGCGGCGCCCGTGCTCCCGCACAATTCGAAACACCTCCGACGAGCGCGATGTCTCCTCTCGGAAAGCCGCCCTCTCGAGCGGCCTTTCCGCTGATTTCAATGGTTCGAGAGCGACTTCACCCTCGCGCGGCTTCGTCTGACTGTGAGTTCCAATCCGTTGCCGATGGGTACTTCCGTGCTGTGGAAATCCGGCAAGGATCTCAGGCGGCCGACGAATCCGGCGAGTTCCTGAGCGTGCGTGATCGTGTTGTCGGTCAGGAGCAAGCACTCCGGCGCCAGCTTGGGCCAGACGGCGTTCAGATATTCATCGCACTGGGCCTTGGCCGCGTCGATGAAGACGAGGTCCAGCGGGCGCTCCGGCTGCAAGCTGGCCAAGACCTGTCGCGCGTCACCCTGGTGCAGGGTGGCGAGTTCGGCCAGACCTGCTTCCTCGAGGTTCTTCGTGGCCGCCGCGGTCTTGCGGGGGTCCTGATCGATCGAATGAACGTGCCCGCCGACTTCGGACGCGGCGGCGGCCAGATGCAGCGTCGAGAAACCGTAGCTGGTGCCGATCTCGCAGATCGAGACGCAGCGGCCGATCCTGACGAGCTGAGCCAGGAAAAGAGCCTCTTCCCGCGGGATTTGCCAGTGATCGTCGACCTGATCTCGCAACTGGTCAACCCGGTCCATCACGGCCTGGATGCGCTCGGAAAACATGGCAACCCCCGGTCTCTGGTGGTATTCACTCACGCCCGACGGTTCGATGGTAACACAAAATGCCGCGGATCCCGTACCTGGTTCACCGAGTTCTTGCAGCCGGCGGTCCAGGAGCTAACCTGGACGGAACGGGCGGACGCCGGGAAGGGACGAGGGCTCGTGCTCGCGCCTGTCTTCGCCTCGGAGCTGGAGGAACGTCATGAAAATCGTGGCAATCGAGGTCTGCCCGCTCACCGGCGGCACCGTGGACGGCGGCTGGCCCCAGGGACACGAACCACAAGAGAATTTGCACACGCTCCTGATCGTCCGCAGCGACCAGGGACTCGTAGGGCTGGGCAGTTGTTTCACGTCGGGAAAGCTCGTGGCCGGAGCAATCGAGCTGCTCTGGCCCTTGCTCCGGGGTCAGCCGGCCGTCGAGCCCGAGCGCGTCTCCGAGCTGCTTCGCCAGTCCAGCTTCTGGCAGGGACGCGGCGGGGCGGTCGAACATGCGATCAGCGGCATCGACATCGCCCTCTGGGATCTGATGGGCAAGGCCTGCCGGCAACCGGTCTCGCGGCTCCTGGGCGGCAACTACCGGGTGACCATCAAACCTTACGGCTCGATCCTGTTCGACGAACCCGAGCCACTTTCGCGCACTCTCGTCAGCGTCGTGCAGCGCGGCTTCAAGGCCATCAAAGTGGGCTGGCGTCCATTCGGTCGGCGCGATCGCAAGTTTGATGAGCTTCTCGTTCGAACCGCTCGCGCCGCGGTGGGCGACGATGTCGAGCTGATGGTCGACGCCGGGGGCAGCGAGCAGTTCTGGCCCCATGGCGCGAACTGGGCCCGCAACACGGCCGGCATGCTCGCCGATTAGGGGATCGTCTGGTTCGAGGAGCCGCTCCCTCCCGATGATCTGGAAGGTTACATCGCGCTCTCGCGTGTCTCGCCCGTGCCGATTGCCGGAGGCGAGGTGCTGACCCGCCGGCAAGCGTTCCAGCCCTGGATCGAGCGCCGGGCCGTGGACATCCTTCAGCCCGACTGCACCAAGAATGGGGGCTTGAGCGAGTCGCGCCGGATTGCCTGGCTGGCCTTCGACCACAACA
>JBMFUH010000823.1:0-3614 GCA_049966735.1 Isosphaeraceae bacterium | reverse complement strand
CGTGCTGTTCGCCGGTCACAACGAGTTTCAAGGGCGCTGGTCCTGGGAGCGAAATCCGCCCTACTACGTCGACGAACAGGCGCGCAAGGTCTCGCCCCTGGAGCTGGCGGCGCGCACATCTCCCTGGTGCCGCCTCATTCTCGAAACCCTGGACGTGAAACGGGCCAGCTTGATCCCTCACAGGAAGATCACCCGGGAACTCGTCGACCGCCCCACGTGCACGGAGGAAGAGCGAGCCAGGATTCTGGCCGACTTCCGGCGCAGGCTTCTGGCGATCACGATGTACTGCGAAGCGCTGGGGACGGTGCCGATCTTCATTGTTCCAGGCTCGAACGACGGCGACTACGAGCCCAGCCGGTCGGCCTTGCCCCCCAGCGCCGGCCCGGAAGAACGCGCAACGTTCGCTCGCGACTTTCTCCAGATTCGAGAACTCGAGGGGACCAATCCCACACAGGCCATCGCGGGTTACCGCGGGCTGCTGGAGCAGGCGCCCGGTTTTGCCGAGACGCATGATCGCCTGGCTCGGCTGCTGGAAGCGGCAGGCCAGTGGGACGAGGCCCGTGCGCATTATGTCAAGGCCAGAGAATACGACGTCATGCCCATGCGCTGTCCGGAGGATTTTCGGCAGGTTTACCGGGATCTGGCGCGCGAGCATCCGGCGATCGTGTTGATTGATAGTACGGAGGTATTGGAGCCGCTCAGTCCGCACGGGATTCTCGACGATCACCTGTATCACGATGCGCAACATCCGACCTTTCGCGGTTACCTGGCGCTGGCGCAGGCTCTGCTGGATCAGCTTCATGACCGTCACGCTTTCGGCTGGACGTCGTCGGTGCCGGCCCCGCGGATCGACCCGGACGATTGTGCCAGGCACTTCCAGCTCGACCAGGCGAAATGGGTGACGGTCTGTGAGCGGTCGGCCTGGTTCTACAAGGTGACGTCGTATATTCGCTACGATCCCACCGACCGGTCAGAGCACGAAAAGGCTTACAATGAAGCGGCTCGGCAGATCAAATCGGGCAAGGCGCCGGAAGAGGCGGGAATCGTCGGCCTGGGGGTTCAGCCCGCGCCGGCGCCGTGATCAGGATGACGAGTGGCGGGGCTCACGCCCTGCAATCCGACGCGAAAGAGCGCCGGCTGGGCCGCGACTCGGGAGACGCGTGCAATCGTGGCGAGCCGCCTTTCCCCTGGTTCGCGGGATGAAAACAGGGCCAGAGCAGATGCGCCACGGCCTGGGCGGGATAGGTGGCGATCCGGGCTTCAAGATGCTTGAGAAAGTCGGCGACGGCCTCGGCTTGCTCTCCGGGCTCGATCAGGCCGACCCCGTCGATCTCCAGGCGGAATCGTCCCCCGGGAAGATGCATGCAAAAAACATGAAAAACTGGCACACGTGTCAAGACGGCCAGTTCGGTCCAGATGGCGAGGTAGGGTTGTTCCACGCCCAGCAACCGCGCGGGCCGGGAGTTGCGGCCTTGCCAGGGGATATCTCCACACAGATACAATGCCAGCCCGCTTTGCAGGGCCGAGCGGGCGCGAAGCAAGAGTTCGACCGAATCGGCGCGCGGCATCTTCCTGCGCAGGAACAGCTCGGCCTGGGGAAACGACTCATGCGGCTGGTCGAAAAGCCGGGAGAGCGTGCGGGAGATAAACGTCGGGCGCTGAACCAAGGCACGGACGGGCAGACCTCGTCGAAACAGCCAGTGAAGCGCGGGGATGTAGGCTCCCATGTGGCTCCCGACCAGGATCGCGCCTTTGCCGTTTTTCAAGGCGTGGCGAAGCTGGTCGTCTCCGTGGACTTCGAAGCGATCGAGGGCCAGGCGGCTCGTCACCCCTTCGAGTGTGCAATCGCGAGCCAGGGACCGGGCCGTTCCGGCTGCCAGCTCAGGCCAGAGACGCTCGACCGGTTCGTCGAGGTCGAGCGTATCGCTGGCATTCTGGAGAGCCCTGATCAACTGCTTCTTGCGTCCTGGACAGAGCAGGGTGAACACTCGGCCCAGGGTGCACAAGATCGCATCGCACCGCGTCGGGCCGAGCAGCCGGAGCAGGGGCAGGAGAAGCTCGTAGAAGGCGAACTTCCAGTGCAAGAGTCTTCGGTGCGGTTGCTTCATGTTCCTGACCCTCGCTCCGCCATGGCCTTGAGCCGCTGATAGTCAACCTTGTCGGTCGACGTCGCGGGCAAGCTGCTCAGGAAAGTGAACGTGTCGGGAACCATGTAATGAGGCAGGTAGGTCGTGCAGTGTCGCTTCATCGCGATGATCGATTTCTTCTGGTCGGGCTTGAGCGCGACGAAGGCGGAGATGGAGACGCCCGATTCATCGGCGGACGCGACGACGGCCGCCCGGTCGACCCCGCCATGGCGATAGAGGGCCGACTCGATTTCTCCCAGCTCGATACGATACCCGCGCTTCTTGACCATGCGGTCGCGGCGGCCATGGAACTGGTAGCAGCCCGTTCCGTCATCGACGACCAGATCGCCGGTGCGGTACCAGCGACATCCTTCGGCGTCGCTCAGGAAGGCAGCGGCGGTGAGCTCGGACTGACCGAAGTAGCCGCGGGTGACGCCGGGGCCGGCGATGACCAGTTCGCCAATCGCGCCGACCTTAACGTCGCGGCCTTCCTCATCGACCAGCCGGGCCCGGAGGGGTGGGCAGACGGTGCCAATCGGGTAGGGCTCCGTCCGGTCCTCGGGGATCGACCCGGGAATGCGATGCGCCGTGCAGACGTTGGTCTCGGTCGGTCCGTACAGGTTCCAGAAGGTCGCTCGCGGCCAGAGCTCTCTGAGCTTGCGCAGAGGACGGATGGGAAAAACCTCGCCGGCGAAGAGCACCAGCCGGGGCGCAAGATAATCCGGACGATCGAGACCTCCGTGTTCCGTCAGCAAGGCCAGGATCGAGGGCGCCGAGTACCAGACGCTGATGCGCCGGGATCGGAGAAAACCGCCCAGCAATGCCGGCTCCTTGGCCAGCGACTCGCCGATCACGACCAGGGTCGCCGCGTTGCGGCAGGAGACGAAGAGATCGAAGACCGACAGGTCGAAGTGAAACGGGGCATGAGACGAGAAGCGATCATCGTCGGACCACGGGCCCAGCGCCTGCTGGCACCAGTCCAGAAAGGTGAAGGCATTCTGATGAGAGAGCATGACTCCCTTGGGCTGTCCGGTCGAGCCCGAGGTGAAGAGGATGTAGGCGAGGTCATCCGCCACGCGCTGCGGCGGCAGCGGGGCCGGCGCGTCATCGGAGTTGATGTCGGTCCACCAGGCGTCATCCGGGGCGACCGCCGCGAGCTGAGAGGCAAGCGGTTCCTCGGACTCGTCGGCTGTCGGTCTCTGAGAGTCGACGAGGATCAAGCGGGGCCGGGGGCCGGGGCCCGTCCAAGCCTCACGGAGAGCGGCGGCGAGCGGAGCGGCAACGACGACGCTCTTGACGCCGCTGGCGGCGAAGATGCCGGCGGCGCGCAACGCCGGGCCGGACGGATCAACCGGAATGTACGCCGCGCCCGAGCGGAGAATGCCGTGAATCGCCGTCACGGCCTCCAGGCTCTTGGGTAACCAGAGGCCCACGCGATCGCCCCGGCTCACTCCCCAGCGGGCCAGTCGGGCCGCCAGTCGCTCGGCG
>JBMFUH010000822.1:0-3616 GCA_049966735.1 Isosphaeraceae bacterium | reverse complement strand
AGGCTGGTCGTGCAGCCTATCATACCGCAACCGCTGACGCTTGAAGACCTGTTACGGGGCATCAGCGACGAGAACCTTCCTGGAGAGTGGGATACGGGGCCGGCCGTGGGCAAGGAGGTCTGGTGAAGAGGCAAGATGCCTACGTTCCGGAACGAGGTGATGCCGTCTGGATCACCCTCGACCCTCACGCGGGGCATGAGCAGGCAGGGCGTCGTCCCGCCCTCGTTCTGTCGCCGTCGGCCTACAACGGTCGCGTCGGGCCGGCTTTGTTGTGTCCGATCACCAATCAGGCGCAAGGCTATCCATTTGAAGTGTCTTTGCCCGCGGGATTGCCCGTAACCGGCGTGGTGGGGGCCGACCAGGTCAAGAACCTCGACTGGCGGGCGCGCCAAGCTTCCCGAATCGCCACCGTTCCGGAGAAGGTTGTTGCGGAAGTTGTGAGGCGTCTGCAAACCTTGATCATTTAAGGTTTTTAATCTTCTGCCGCGCCGGATCACGAAGATGCGACGCTCGGTCTGGTCCTTTAGATCGTTTTCGAGTAGGTTGAAGCATCCCGTCACGACGATGGTGGATGGTATGCCCCCGTAACATGGCCGCGCTCTGGGGTCGGAAACTGTGTCCTACCGCAGCTTCAAGCACCTGCTCGGTGAAACCAGCCTGGAGCGGAAATGCCGCTTCATGTTCGGCGTGGGTATCTTCATTCTGGTGGTCGTCAGCTTCCTGCTTTACGGCATCAAGACCGAGAGCCTGGTCAAGAATCAGACCACCCAGTACGCCCGGATGCTGGTCAACGACACGCTCAAGACCATGCATTACAAGGAGCTGGGCAACAGCGACTTCGAGTCCGTCATCGATGAATTGTCGGATAGCTTGCGACCGCTCGATGACCTGCCGAACTCGAGGGCCTTGGTCTGGAACCCGTACAGCTCCCGAAATTCCAAGAAGGAACAGCTCGACGAGTTCGAGCGGGCCACGCTGGCGAGGTTTCTCCAGGCCGCCGCCAACGAGGACGCGGCCGGCCGATCCGGCAAGCGGCGTGAAAAGCCTCATTATTTCGCCGACGGTACCCCCATGTGGGCCGACCGGATCATCAAGGACAAGGAAAAAAACAAGAAGGAGTACGTTTACATCCATGCTGTGACATTCAAGTCAAGCTGCCTCATGGCTTGCCACAGCAAGAACACGGGCTCAACGGGGGCCCAGGACGAAAACACCGAATACCTGGACAACCACTTGATGAGGCCGGCCGGGGATGGCCAGCACTGGGTTGAGACCAAGGAGGGAGACCTGGCCGGCGGCGTGGTCGTGCACGTGCCCATGGAGGGGACCGAGAAGGCCATCAACAACAACCGGGCCATGCTGATCACCGCGGCGCTGGTCACGGCCATCCTGGCCATGGTCTCATCCTACATGATCGTCCGCTACGTGATCGTCAAGCCGGTGAAGCACCTCCGCGACGTCTCCGACGCGATCGCCGCCGGACGGCTCAACATCCGCAGCCAGATCCAGACCGGAGACGAGTTCGAGGATCTCTCGCACGCCTTCAACAGGATGCTCCACAATCTTGTCGCCATGCAGCAAGAGCTGCGCGACGTGAACAAAGACCTGGACAAGAAAGTCGACGAGCTGGCGCAGGCGAACATGGCCCTCTACGAGATGAACCGGCTCAAGAGCGACTTCCTGGCGACGATGAGCCACGAGCTGCGCACGCCCCTCAACTCGATCATCGGCTTCTCGGAGGTTCTCGCTTCCAGCGACGTGCTGGCCGAGCGGCAGCGACGCTACGCCAGCAACATCCAGACGTCGGGGAAGATGCTCCTGGGGATGATCAACGACATCCTCGACCTGGCCAAGATCGAGAGCGGCAAGATGGAGGTCCGGATCGAGGATTTCTCGATCCGAGACGTCTGCGAGGCGCTCGCCAACCTGACGCGCCCCATGGCCGACCGCAAGAACATCACGCTCGATTGCCGGCTCGAGGAAGCGATTCCGCTTTTGCGTCAGGACCCGGGCAAGGTCCGGCAGATCCTCTACAACCTGCTCTCCAACGCCATCAAGTTCACGCCCGAAGGAGGACGCGTGACGCTCCGGGCCCGCTGCGAAGGCCGCTTCGTGGTGCTCGAGGTGGAAGACACGGGCATCGGCATCGCCGAGGAAGATCGGGAGCGGATCTTCGAGAAGTTCCGCCAGGCCAAGGTGCCCGGCCAGGAAGACAACGTGCTCACCCGGGAACATCAAGGAACCGGCCTGGGGTTATCGATCGTCCGCGAGCTGACCAAGCTGCTGGGAGGCGAGATTCACCTGAAGAGTCAGCTCGGCCAGGGGAGCACCTTCACCGTGCGGATTCCACTCCAGTTGGCCGGCAACCGCAAGTTCGAGGTCACTCTCGCCGATGAGGCGATCGACCTGACCAAGGCCCGACGGATCGAGCCCCACGCGCCGAGCCCCCATTTGAGCCTCGGTCGTGCTGCCCAGGTCTCCGCCGCCGGTGTCGGCGAATCGATCCGCAGTCCCCTGGCACCCTGACTTAATTGTCAGTTTTCAGTTTTCAGTTGCCAGTTGTCAGTATTAAGTTGTCGGTGAAGGCAGAAAGGACTCTAGTAACTAACAACTAGCAACTGGCAACGTGGTTGATCGAATGAGCCCCTTGAAGCTGCCCTCTTCACTACGCGATCCCCGCCTCCTGGCCAAAGTCGGCCTGGCCGGCGCGGTCCTCATCCTGGCCATCACTGCCTCGGCGGCTGCCTTGCGTCAGCCCGCGGCACGCAGTCTCACCTACGGTCAATTCCGCAAGCAACTGGAGCGCGGGGAGATTGCCTCGGCCCGCGTCGGCCCCGCCCTTATCGAGGGAAACCTGCTGGCCCAGGACGCCCAGGGCCGGCCGATCCGCTATCGTGTTTCCCGGTTGGGCATGGAACGCGATGAAGACCTGATCCGCCTGCTCGACGAGCACGTTCCGGGGGGCGATTACGAGGCCGAGGCCGCTCCTTCCTCACTCGAGACCGTGGTGCTTCCCAGTGGCCTGTTCTTGCTCACTGTTCTGGCCTTTGCCTGGCTGGTCGCGCGCTCGGGCGGATTGGGATCGGCGCTGGCGTTCGTCAAGAGCCGGCCGCGGCTTTACGGCGACGGCGAGTCGCGGGTGACCTTCGACGATGTCGCCGGCCACGAGGAAGTCGTCACCGAGCTCAAGGAGGTGGTCGAGTTCCTCAGAACGCCCGCGAAGTTCAGCTCGCTGGGGGGGCGAATTCCCAAGGGGGTCTTGCTGATCGGCGCGCCGGGGACGGGCAAGACCCTGCTGGCCCGCGCGGTGGCCGGCGAGGCCGGAGTGCCCTTCTTCTCGCTCTCCGGATCGGACTTCGTGGAACTCTTCGTCGGCGTGGGCGCCTCGCGCGTGCGCAACCTGTTCGCCAAGGCGCGCGCCAAGGCCCCCAGCCTGATCTTCATCGACGAGCTGGACGCCATCGGCAAGGCGCGAGGCTCCGGAGGGCCGGGAGGGCACGACGAGCGCGACCAGACGCTCAACCAGCTCCTGGTCGAGATGGACGGCTTCGACGCCGATTCCGGCACCATCCTCCTGGCCGCGACCAATCGCCCCGAGACGCTCGACCCCGCCCTC
>JBMFUH010000821.1:0-3618 GCA_049966735.1 Isosphaeraceae bacterium | reverse complement strand
GACGCCGGCAAGGCGGTCCATCCCAGCTACGTGGAGGGGCAGATGCAGGGCGGCGCGGTGCAGGGCATCGGCTGGGCGCTCAACGAGGAGTATTTCTGGGACGATCGCGACCAGATGAGGAACGCCAGCTTCCTCGATTACCGGATGCCCACGTGTCTGGACGTGCCGATGATCGAGACCATCATCGTCGAGGTGCCCAATCCCACGCATCCCTTCGGCGTGCGCGGGGTGGGCGAGACCCCGATCGTTCCGCCTCCGGCGACGATCGCCAACGCGATCCACCAGGCCGTCGGCGTGCGGATGACCACGCTGCCGATCAATCCCCCGGCGCTCTGGAAGGCGCTCGCGGGTAAGTCCTGAAGCTTCGAAGCGAGGCCCAGCATGCCCGTCGTCTTCATCCCCACGCCGCTGCGCGACCTCACCGGCGGCGTGGTCGAGATCGCGCTGGAGGGCTCGACCGTCGGCGAGCTGATCGACGCCCTCGACACGCGCTTCCCCGGCCTGAAGGATCGCCTCTGCCAGGGCGACCGCCTCGTCCCTGGCTTGCAGGTTTCCATCGACCACGTCATGACCCGCCGCGGCCTGCAAGCCAGGCTCCAGCCCGAGAGCGAGGTCCACTTCCCACCGGTGATTGGCGGGGGGTGAACTTCGTCGCGCCTACTTGAATTGTTCGAGATGAACCATGTTGCTTGCCAGGTCCTTGGCGGTGTAATCGTTGAGCAAGCGAAGCATGCGGCCCAGGAGTGTGCCGTACTCCCGACTGCCAAGCTGCCGGGCCACGATGTGCCGGTCGAGGTAGAGCCGGACGAACAAGGCCTCAGTGGCCGGAGAATTCGGCATGGGCCTGCTCTTCTTCCGCCATCATCGCGGTGATCTCATCGCAGTGGTCAAAATAGTAACTCAGTGCATGGAATACCTGCGCCTCCGTAAGTCCCAGGGCGCTGGATATCTCTGGAATCGTCTCCCCGCGCACATGAAGGGTCGCGACATGACGGAAAGTCACGCGGAGACCGTCGACGACCGGCTCCCCGCCGCACACTCCCTCGAGCCGCGTAATATGTGGATGTTCGGTGCTTACAGCATTCGGCATCGCACGACCTCTTCCACAGGACAACACGCTATTCGTTGAAAGACAACCGCGCGGCAGGCGGGTGGTCCAGACCGGCGGAGACGGCATCAGGCATTCTCTCCACGGAGACTGCCGGCTCTTCAATTCAATCCCCTCCAGCTTCCGGCCAGTGCGCGGTGACAGTATAATGCACACATTGGAGGTGGCCATGACCCTTACGCCAGAACTCAAGCAGGCAGTCGAGAAGGCGGGCGATGAGCCGGTTCGTGTCGAAGACCCCGAGACACGAACGTCGTATCTGATCGTCCGAGAAGATGTCTACCGACGCATTGTCGCCTTGGCCGCCATCGATCACTCGGACCGCTCGCTCTATGAGTTCGGTGAATTCCACCCCGATCCATGAAGATCCTTGACCGCCTGCCTTTCGCCGATCGTCCCCAGCTCATCACCGTACGAGGCGAAGCGGTAGACGTGTTTCGTAATCAGATCATTGTCTGGATCAGCATCAATGACGAATCGAGGCCGATGCCCGCCATCCTTGATACCGGGCACGGTCACAATCTTTCCATCGGTGAAGCCCAGCTCAAGAGATGGTCAGGCGCCTCCTTGAAGCGAATCGGCGAACTGGAAATCGGCCACAAGCGCGTCGTGCAACATGAGGCCGTGGTCCGTCTGCATCGGAATCTACCCGGGAAACCGGCGCTCCGAGGCGACAGCATCCCCCTTGAGATGCCGCAGGGCATCTCGGTCTTCCCGGATGGAGAAGCGCCGCGCCTGCCGCTGATCGGACTGAGGACGATCGTTGCGAACAAGCTCGTCCTCGTGGTCGATGGAGAACGGCGGCAGGCGACTCTGAAGACGAAGGGATGGTTTTGAGACGGGAGCCGGAACGGAACAATCCGCAGTCACGGTTCATTCGCTGGCGTCAGTCACAATCCCAGTTGCCGCGGAGCTTGCCGCAGTGCAGACAGCGAAACGCGTAGTACGTCGCATGCCAGGTTCGCAACCGCGTCGTCTGTGCCGGCAAGCTGTCATCCCAGAGATGCTGGTATTCCTTGTCGGTCATCTCCAAGAAAAGGGCCCGACCGTCGGCGTCCACTGCATTCGCATAAAAGTCTTCCGGTTCCCACGTTCCCAAGTAGGCCATGAAATCGTCGCAGTGGACGAGCCATAGTTCCTGTCGCCAGGTCACGATTTGCGGAGTTCGGCGCAGGTCAGCAAGCGCTGTGCTGGGAAAGTCGGGAGGCGGAGGTCGGTTGTGATTGTATACGTGTGTCAATCCCTCCTCGTCGAGGAGACCGATCTCGGTATCATGCCAGAACTCGAAACGGCTCGCTCGGAGACAGGAGAAACAACCGAACGCCGATTTCTTCCGCTCCTCGCTGAAGGCGGGGCAGTAGGCGAAATCAAGCTGGAAGCATGCACCCACCTCGCCACAAAGCGAACATTTCCTGTCGCCGCGAGCGAGGTCCCCCATGTCGCACTGCGGGCCGCGAAAGTACGTGAACATGAGAAGAACCCGCGAATCTCCGCAATCACGAAAAACGCTTCACACCCCAGCATATCGAGGCAGCGGCCGAAATACACCCCTTGCAGATCACGATGCATGCGAACAGTACATCAGGCTCAGCTTACACCACAATCTGCACAAGCGCGGTCGATCCTCGGTCAAATGTTCGAGCATTCCTGACGCACCTCCTCGACCGAACCTCCGCAATCAGCCTTGCGTAGGAAGGAGCAAGTGGCTTTATCTATAACGGTGTCGGGAAGAACCGCGCGCCCATCCAAGATGGCAGTTGGCGGCGGTTCCGGGGGACCGAACACGAAGGATAGGAGGGATTAGCGCGGACGATGAGCGTCGACATTCAGAAAATCAAGGATCAGGTCCTGCAGTATTCGGACCAGCTTGAACGCGTCAAAACAGAGGTTCGCAAGGTCTTGATCGGCCAGGACCAGATGCTTTCGCGGCTCCTGATCGCGCTGCTCACCGGCGGGCACGTGCTGCTGGAGGGGGTACCGGGACTGGCCAAGACCACGGCCATCAAGGCCTTGGCGGCCGCGATCCATTGCAAATTCAACCGCATCCAGTTCACGCCCGACCTGCTGCCGGCCGACCTGATCGGCACTTTGATCTATAACCCGCGGGAAGGGGCCTTCAGCACGCGCAAGGGGCCGATCTTCGCCAATTTGATCCTCGCCGACGAGATCAACCGCGCGCCGTCCAAGGTGCAATCGGCCCTGCTGGAGGCGATGCAGGAACTCCAGGTGACGATCGGCGACGACTCGTTCGCGCTTGAGGAACCGTTCCTCGTCCTGGCCACGCAAAACCCGATCGAGCAGGAAGGAACCTATCCGCTTCCCGAGGCCCAGGTCGACCGGTTCATGCTCAAGGTTGTGGTGGGCTATCCCAGCACGGCCGAGGAGCGGAAGGTCGTGGACGTCGCCCTGGACGGCCTCCGGCGCGAGGTCCAGCCGGTGCTCGATCCCACACAGCTTGCCGACATGAAGCAGACGGCCAGCACCATCTACCTGGACGACAAGGTGAAGGA
>JBMFUH010000820.1:0-3618 GCA_049966735.1 Isosphaeraceae bacterium | reverse complement strand
AGAGGACCACCTCATACCCTCTGGCGGCGAGCGTGCAGGCCGCCGCAAGGCCTCCCAGGCCGCCGCCAATCACGCCGATTCGACCCGAACGCGTTTTCGTCATTTCATTCCTCGTACTTCGTCGCGGCTGGTTTTCTATCGACGCCAAGCAGTAAGCAGGTCAGGCCACGCCGAGGAGCGGCTGGTCCGAAACGGCCCCCTCGACTGACCGAATCGTCCGTCGAAGCGGGCTGACCGGGTCAAGTGAAACGGGCAGGCCCAGATCTTGGCCGAGAATCCGGCAGGTGATCTTCGCTGATTCATAAATCACGGGCAGTCCGCTTCCCGGGTGGGTGCCGCCGCCCACCAGATAGACCGACTCCAGATCCTCGAACCGGTTGCGCGGGCGCAGGTGAAGCATTTGCGAGAGGTTGTGGGCAAGGTTGAACGTTGCCCCCAGGTGGATCTGATAGCTCCGATCCCAGTCGGCCGGCGTGATCATCTTCTCATGGCGGATGCGCGAGCGCACGTCGCCGAGCCCGAGTTTCGCAAGCTGATCGAGCGTCCGTTCCCGGAACCGGGGCGCTTCCTCCCGCCAGTCCACATTGGAGTGCTGGTGCGTGACCGGCACGAGCACGTAGAGGGTGCTCTTGCCGGCGGGCGCCAGCGACGGGTCGGTGACGCAGGCGTTCTGTACGTAGAACGATGGGTCCTGAGAGAGTGCGTGACGCGTCTCGATGTCGGTGATGTTGGCGAGGTAGTCCTCAGCCAGGTAGATGGTGTGATGGGCCAGGTTGTCATAGAGACCCTCGATGCCCAGGTAGAGCATGAAGGTTGAGCAGGAGAATCTCTTCCGCTGGAGCTTTCGATCGGACCAGCGCCGGCGAAGATGATCGGGCACGAGCCGGGTCATGGCGCGAGCGAAGTCGGCATTGATCACCAGGGCGTCGGCCCGGTGCACGCCGGAACGCGACCGCACGCCAACGGCTCGACGACCCTGGAAGAGAATCTCGTCCACCTCGTCATCAAGGGAAATTGTCGCCCCCAGGTCCTGGGCGACGGCGGCCATCACCTGGGAGACGGCCCCGCAGCCTCCGATCGGATGGAATACGCCATATTCGTATTCGAGAAACGAGAGAATCGAAAACAGGCTGGGGCAACTGAACGGGGACATGCCCAGATACTTGGACTGAAACGTCATCGCCAGCCGTGTCCGGGGATCCTCGAAGTAGCGGCGCAGCTCACCGTCGAGAGAGAGCCAGGGCCGCAGGTAAGGAAGGATACCAAGCAACTGGGGCGAAAGCAGGTCACGCCAGCCCAGGAACGGGGATTCCAGAATGCTCGTGAATTGCCTCATCTTGTCCCGGTTGTCGGCCAGAAATCTCGGGAACTGTGCCGCGTCGGCCGGAGAAAGCGCGGCGATCTCCCGCTGCATCCGAGCGACATCGGGGGTGGCTTCGAGCTTGCCCCCGCCAGCGAAGACGAGATGGTACTGCGGATCGAGCCGGAGCATCGGGATCTCGTCGTGCAGGTTGCGACCAACCGCCGCGAAGATGGACTCCAATACCCGAGGATAGAGGAAAAAGGTGGGGCCCAGGTCGAACTGGAATCCGTTCTCGCCAATCGTCATGGTCCGCCCGCCGACCTTCGACTGACGCTCCAGGACAGTCACGTCGTATCCGGCCCCGGCGAGAAGCATCGCGCTGGCCAGGCCTCCAGGTCCTGCACCGATGATCACAACTCGTTTCGATCTCGACATTGTTATGGTCGGGCTCCAGCTCGTGTGCCGATCCGGAAAGCGCGTCTGCGACAGGATTCAACACGGCCGGACCAGCGGCCGTCCCAGGCAGCACACACGTTGTAGAACCCGAATGGCGATCGTCAAGAGCTCGACCGCCCGAATTCCGCCGGAAGCTGCGCGGAGCGTAGGTGAAAGGCGTTCACTCGTCCTCGGAGATCATCCGGGCGAGGGGACGCGTGGCGGGCGTGTGGTCGAGCACGATCTTGAAGATCACGGTCAAGGGGACGGCCAGAACCATGCCCACGAACCCCCAGAGCAGGCTCCAGAAAGCCAGGCCCAACAGCACGACCAGCGGGCTCAGGCCCAGCGCTTTGCCGGTCATCGCCGGCTCGATCAGGTTGGACGTGATGCCGTGGATCGCCAGCAAGATCAAGACGAACAACACCGGCGGCAGGAAGGTGTGGAATTCCAGGAACGCCAGAACGACGGGAGGAACGATCGCCACCAAGGCGCCGACGTAAGGCAGGAAATTGCCGAAGAAGGTGATCGTTCCCCAGGTGGCCGCCCCCGTGATCCCGAAAGCCCAGCAGGCCAACGCCACGGGAATGCCGACCAGCAGACTCGCCTTGACCTTCACCAGCAGGTAGTCGGAAATGGCGCGGTTGATCGACCGGGTGATCTCGAGAATCTCCTCGGCTCGCTCGGGCGAGAAGCTGGAGCGGATTCGACCGGGCATCCGCGTCACGGACTGGAGCAGGAAGATCATGTAGAACGCGATGACGATCAGTTCCAGAAACACGCTGAAAAAGGCCGACGCGGCGCCTCGGACGATGCGCTGCGACAGCTCGCTGGTGAAGGCGGTTTCCGCCTCGGTAGTCGATTCACCGCGGCCGGGCCGCTGAAGTTGCGGAAGGATCGACCTGGTCAGCTCCCGGAGGTGATTCTCCAGCTCCGCCTGACGCTCCATGTAGCGGGGAAGGTGGGAATTGATCAGCATCACGTCGCGGTAGACCAGCCGCGCCAGACCTTGCAGGGCCAGCGTCATGCAGAGCGCGATCATGAGGAACGAGAAGACGGGCCGCATCCAGCGGCGCAACCAGTTGTAAAGGGGCAGGAACAGGTAGCAGAGCAAAACGGCGATCAGGAGCGGACGCAGCACCGGCTCGAGCCGCTCGAGCAAGTAGAGGCTGGTGGCCACGACCACCAGTGCCAGGGCGAGGGCCCTCAGTCCGGCAAACGAGCCGGCACGCCTCAACAGCGGTGCCGCTGTCGGGCCGTTCCCGGCGCTTCCAGTTGGTCCGCTCGGCGGCAGACCTGCCACGCCAGTCGTTCCAGGGGTGATCGGATCCAAGCAGCCGGCCCTCCGGTCCAGGTAGGAAGTCTCAAGGTTCAAGCTCGACTTCGGGAAGTTCTCCCAGAATCACGAAATGCCATCTTAACACCGCCGTCTTGAGAGCGTACGTCATTCATCGTCGCCATGAAAGATCCAGGAAGGAACAAGCGAGAAATAACTTCCCGGCTTTCGCTTCTGATTGGGGCTTGCTCATGCCCCCCCGGGGCCAAGGAAAACACCCCCGCCGACTTCTTTCGTCCTCGTCGGAACTCGCCAGCGCGATCGGCAACTTGATATGATCCATACCGTTGGCTGCAACGGGTTCCAAACCGCGAGGTCTGCGGGAATGCGACAGTTGTCATTGCGGATGGTTTGCGCGGTGGGAGCGCTGGGGGTGGGTGTCGCGGTCTGGACCCTCGATGGGGTCAGACGCCGGGAGCAGGTCCTCAGCCGGGCCCGGGACGAGATCGCTCGCGGTGATTTCACCTCGGCCCGGTCTCTGCTGATTCCGCTCCTGCGATCCTGGCCCGATCTGCCCGATGCGCTCGTCGAACTGGGCCGCTGC
>JBMFUH010000819.1:0-3628 GCA_049966735.1 Isosphaeraceae bacterium | reverse complement strand
GGTGAAGGCGCGGCCCTGGTCGAAGAACTTGAGGTCGTCATGCACGTCGACCCACGCGTCATCGTGGTCGGAAAGGACGGTGTGCAGGCTCCCCTTGGCGGGATCGGCCCGGATGACGTCCAGCCTGTCCTGGCGGCGGTTGAGCCGCTGGATGATCAGCTCACTCGAGCCGGGAACCCAGTTCATCCGGGCGATGTAGTTCTGCCGCGGATCGCCCGGTAGTTCCAGCCAGCGCGTCGGGCCGCCGGAGACGGCAACGACACCGACACGGGCCGCCGAGTTTTGCTGGCCGGTCCGGGGATAGAGGACCGGCACGACCCGCGGGTAGAGGCCGGCGGCCGTGTCGAGCAGCGGATACTGGGGCACGCCCGAGCTATCCATCTGCCAGTAGGCGATCGACTGGCCGTCCGGGCTAAAACGGAAGCCACCGTGCAGGAACAGTTCCTCCTCGTAAACCCAGTCGAACATGCCGTTGGTCCGGGTCGGCCCACCGTCCTTGGTCAACTGGACGATCGACCCCGAGCCAGGATCCTCGACGTAAAGGTTGTTCTCGTGGACATACGCGACACGACGCCCCTGGGGATCGAATGCGGCGTAGAGCAGCGACGCCTCGGGAAACGTGCCGCCCAGCTTGCGCAGGGTCTTGGCGTCGCGATCGAAGACCCAGTAATCGCCCCGTGAATTGAGCCGCCAGACGCGCCGGGTGTTGGTGAAGAGCAAGATCTCGCGGCCGTCGCCGCCGATCGAGAAATCATCGATCCCGAGGGGTTGCACGGCGCTCCGCGGGATGAGTTGCTCGGCGCGGACGACGATCTCGCGCTTTTTGCCGGCCGGGTCGTGGCGGACGATCTGCTGGCCTTTCTCCCCCTGGGCGGATTCGAGCTCCAGGTAGGCCGAGCCGTCAGGCAACCAGTGGATCGGACCAAGGTGTTCTCCGTGGAAATCCCCCGAGCTGAAAATCCGGGCCACGCTCAGCCGGGCAGGACTCTCGGGCGTTGCCTGGGCCGAGCCTGGTGGTGACAGGACCGTCAAAATGCCCACAAGCGGAAGAATCCGCAAAATCGCAGCGCGCAGGCAAGGTCTCAGCACGGCCGGCTCCAAGCTTGCTTGGTGGTTCATTCTCTCTGCTTGCATTCCAGAGTTCACTGCGCCCTGGAAAGGAATCTTGTCCTTCCGAGTGTAACGATTGCGCGGGGAGGGATCGCGAATTCCTCAAAAAAAAACTGGAGAGCGCCCTAGGTTTGGTAGTAGGAAAATAAGGAGGACTTGACGACTTTGACGAACACCGGAGAGATCCATGAGCTGGTTGACGCTCGAAACGCTCGGAGCGCGTTTCGGCCTGAGGTGCAGGGACGGTGAGCGTGGACCGCGGCGAGTGGAGCAACCTGGGGCGAAGCAAGCCGCCTGGCGGAAATGTCGACCGTCCCGCGACCGTCTCGAGGAACGGACGCTCCTGTCGGGAGGTTCGGCGGTTGCCGGTTACGATTATGTTCTATCCGGCTATAGCTGGCCGAATCCCGCTCACATCACCTACAGCATCGCCCCTGACGGGGTTTTCTGGGATCACGGCACCAACAATCTGAACGCGACCTTCAACGCCAAGTTCGGCACCAGTGGAATCTGGCAGGAGCAGATCGCGCGGGCCCTGGCCACCTGGGAATCGGTGGCCAACATCAATATCGTCCCGGTCGCCGACGGCCCCTACCCGCTCAATACCCTTGGCTTGCCCCAGGGCGATCCGCGGTTCGGCGACATTCGGATCGGCGGTTATCCATTTCTGGACACGACGATCACCCTGGCCCAGACGTATTATCCCCCTCCGAACGGTTCGACCGCCGCGGGCGACGTCTCGCTGAACACGGCGATGAACTTCAACATCGGCTCGACCTATGATCTGTACAGCGTCGTCCTGCATGAGACGGGGCATGCGCTGGGACTGGCAGAGGCCCCCAACCCGGCCGAGGTGATGTACATCAATTACGGCGGAGTCCGCGGCACACTACAGCCAGGCGACATCGCGGGAATCCAGGCGATCTACGGCCCTCGCACGCTCGATGCCTACCAGTCTCAAGGACAGGGGGTAAGCATCAACTCGCCCATCGACCTCACGCAACAGCTCTCGGCCTCCAACCAGGCGTTTGTCGGCTCGGCCTCGCTCGCCACGATCGGCGACACGGAATACTATTCCTTCGTGGCGCCCAGCTTCGCCTCCGGGGCCCTCCAGGTGACCGCGGGGGCCAGCGGCATCAGCATGCTGAGCCCACAGGTCACGCTCTACGACGCCTCTGGCCGCGTACTCTCCCAGGCCGGCAATCCCTCGGCCTGGAGCGACAACGTCACCGCGAGCATTCCGGCCGTCGTGCCAGGCGAGCGCTATGATGTTGCCGTAACCGGAGACACGCACGACGTCTTCGACGCCGGGGCCTATCAGCTTGTCGTCTCGCTTCCCCAGAGTTCTCCTCCGGCCCAGGCTCCGTCGAGCACGCCGGTTGCGGCGCCTCCCACAACGCCGACCACCCCGTCGGGCCCCACGGCTCCGGTCATTCCGCCCGTGACCAACACCACTCCGCAAACGGCCCTGAGCCTGGGATGGGTCACCCAGACGACTGTCGCGGGGTTGAGTTTCTCCTCGGGGTCGATCGCCGAGTATTTCAACTTCCAGAACGGCTTCAGGGGAGCGTACCAGGTGCAGGCGGCGGGGGCGTTCATCCAGGTCTTGAACGTCCGGGGCCGAGTCATCGCCCGGGGCGTGAACCAGGTGAACCTGCCCTCGACCCGCGTGGGAACCGTCTGGCATCTCAGGCTCAGGTCCGTAACAGGGTTGGAGCTGCCAAGTTACAGCCTGTCAATCGGCCTTCGGCCCGCGCTCGCCGCGCGCAAGCTCTTGCCTCCGCGACGGCGCTGAGCGTCAAGCAATGGCGCGGCGATCAGGACCGCAGGATCACGATGTTGACATGCGGCGCGCCTGGAATCTGAGTGCTGATGGCGACTCGACCGAGGACGGGGCCGCGTCGGCCAACTTGCGACTGACCGTTCCAGGTGGTCGAAAGCGTGATCGACTGTCCCGGCTGGAGGGTCTGGGACATGACGAACATCGGCTGGATGCCCGCGTTCGAGGCCCAGACCTTGCGCCCGGCGCGCGCTGCCAGGAATCCGCTGGTGCTGGGTCCTTCCACGATGTTGATGGGGTTCTGACTGGTGTTGGTCTCGGTCAGCGTCATGACGACCGGCTGGCCGGCCCGATAGACGCGATGATCGGTCGTCAGCTTGACGACCAGTCCCTGGGTTGCGGGCGCGGGGATGGGAGGAGACGCCTGGAGAACGGGCAGGGCCAGCGACGAGAGCAGGGCCTTTTCTTCCAGGGGCTCGATCGTGAGGATTCGAGGGCGTTTCATGCTCGGAGTCCTTTCCGAGTTCCGGGTTGTTCGTCGCGCGGCGTCCTTCCGGCGAGTTCGGGGCATGCCCTCTGTATCCGAATCCGTCATTTCTGTCCAGGACAACCCAACCGGAGGCGACGGGAGCGTCACCTCTCCGGCTTGGAGTCCGGCGGCGAGGGATGAGAAGCCTCGCTGCCCGGCGGGGTCGACGGGAACGGCGAGGGCGCGGCAGATGGCGGAGGCGCGGCGGG
>JBMFUH010000818.1:0-3634 GCA_049966735.1 Isosphaeraceae bacterium | reverse complement strand
CCAGCGAGCAGGGGGCAGTTGCCAGCGGCGACGAAACAAAGCCAACGGGTGAGCCCCTGCCCACTGCCAATGTCGTCGGAACAAAGCCAACGGGTGAGCCCCTGCCCACTGCCAACGCCGTCGGAACAAAGCCAACTCAGGCGAGTTGCCAGTTGTCAGTTGCCAGTTGCCAGTCAGTAGTTGCGTGCGGCGGCGAAACAAAGCCAACGAGCCAGCCGCCGTCTCCTGCCCACTGCTCACCGCCCCACTGCTCACGCTCCGGCGGCGGCCTTGAGGGCGGCGAGGGCCGGCTCGTAGTCGGGCTCGTTGGTCATCTCGGGGACGATCTGGGCGTAGGTGATCTTGTTTGAGCGGTCCACGACGAAGACGCTGCGGGCCAGGAGGGGGATGGGCAGTCCTTGCACCAGGACGCCGTAATGCGTGCCGAAGCTCTGGTTGTGCGTGTCCGACAGGCTGGCCAGGTTGGTGATGTTCTCGGTGGTGCAGAAGCGGGCCTGGGCGAAGGGCAGGTCGAGGCTCACGGTATAGGCGGCGACCTTGTTGCCGAGGGACGCCAGCTCCTCGTTGAACCGCTTGGTTTGCTTGTTGCAGACGGGAGTGTCGAGGGAGGGGACGACGTTGAAGAGCCGGGCCTTGCCAGACGAGTCGGCCAGCTTGACGATGGCGAGCTGGGCACTCGCGCAGGCAAAATCGGGAGCGGAGTCGCCGACTTTGAGCTTGGGCCCAACCAGATCGATGGCGTTGCCCTTGAACGTCACTTCACCCTTGCGTGTCTCTGGCATAGTTGATGTTCCTGAATAGGTGCCAGTCGAAATCCAAAATGGAGGCTGAACGTGAGTCGTTCAGGTTAACCGGAAATCCGGGGTAGGTGCAAGCACCGGGTGCCGTCGCTCAAGGCCGTTTCATTCTCCACCTGCCGCCTTTGCCGATCGACCCTCACCCGGCCTTCGGCCGCCCTCTCCCGCGGGCGAGGGTTGATCTGACTTTCTCCCTCGAGGAGAAGGTGCCGCGCGGCGGCGGATGAGGGGAGTAGCAGCCTGAAACAGCGACAGGGCTCTTGGATTCCGGGTTCGTCTGTTCGGTGCGGATGGCGGACCAGTAGGATATGGCAAATGACAAATGACAAATGACATCATGCAGCGCACCCGATTCAGAACAGGCGCGGCGGAAGTTGCCAGGCGGATTGGTTCATGACAGCGAAGCACGATCCTTATCAGTTTGACGTCGTCGTGGTGGGCGCGGGACATGCCGGAATCGAGGCCGCGCTGGCGACTGCGCGGATGGGTCTGCGGACGGCTCTCTTGACGATGAATTGCGACACGGTCGGGCAGATGAGCTGCAACCCGGCCATCGGCGGAGTGGCCAAGGGGCAGATCGTCCGCGAGATCGACGCGTTGGGGGGCGCGATGGGGCTCCTCACCGATGCCACGGCCATCCAGTTCCGGCTGCTCAACCGGGGCAAAGGGCCGGCCATGCACAGCCCTCGGGCCCAGTGCGACAAGAAGGGCTACCAGTTCTTGGCCAAGCTGACCGTCGAGCGGCAAGAGCGGCTGACCTTTCGGCAAGAGATGGTCGAATCGATCGTGATGGCGTCGGATCGCATCGCCGGCGTCCGTTGCCGGGGAGGGGCGACCTACGGGGCAAGGGCGGTAATCCTGACGACCGGCACTTTCCTTCAGGCGCTCATGCACACAGGCGAGATGAAAACGCCCGGGGGTCGGGGGGGCGACGCGGCCGCGACCGGGCTCTCCGGCTCGTTGTGCGACCTCGGCTTCGAGCTGCGCCGGTTCAAGACCGGTACGCCGCCCCGGCTGAACGGTCGAACCATCGACTTCTCGAAGCTGGAGCGGCAGCCGGGCGACGCCGAGCCCGTGCCGTTCTCGTTCTTGACCGAGCGGATCACGCAGCCGCAGGTTGATTGCCACATCACGTCCACCACGCCAGCCGTGCACGAGATCATCCGGGCCAACCTTCATCGCGCGCCGATGTATTCGGGCCAGATTGCCAGCACAGGCCCGCGCTACTGTCCGTCGATCGAGGACAAGGTCGTCCGGTTCGCCGACCGCGACGCGCACCAGATCTTCCTCGAGCCCGAGGGGCGAAACACCCTGGAGTATTACTGCAACGGCATTTCCACCAGTCTGCCCCGCGACGTGCAGGAATCGATCATCCGCCTGATCAAGGGGCTGGAGCACGCGGAGATCATGCGTTATGGCTACGCGGTGGAATATGATTACGCTCCGCCGGAACAGCTCCACGCCACGATGGAAACCAAGCGCGCTGCCGGGCTTTTCTTCGCCGGCCAGATCAACGGGACGACGGGCTACGAGGAAGCGGCGGCGCAGGGACTGGTTGCCGGCGTCAACGCCGCGCTGGCGATTCAGGATAAACCGCCGCTTGTGATCGACCGCTCGCGGGCCTACATCGGCGTGCTGATTGACGACCTGGTCACGCGTGGGGTGGACGAGCCATATCGGATGTTCACCAGCCGGGCCGAGTATCGATTGTTGCTCCGTTACGACAACGCGGATCTGCGGCTCACGGAGATTGGCCGCAAAGCCGGGCTGGTCGACGACTTCCGTTACGCGCGGTTCCAGAAGCGCAGGGAGGCGATCGCCGGCCTCCGCGAGCATCTGACAACCAGCCGGACAAACGGCGACACGTTGTTTCAAGTGCTCCGCCGGACCGAGACAAGCTGGGACGACCTGTGCCGGCTCGACCCCGGCCTGGCCGCGGCGGGATTGGACCCGGACGTGATTGGCCAGGTGATGATCGAGGCCAAGTACAACGGTTACATCGGTCGGCAGCTCGAGCAGATCGAGCGGTTTCGCCGGCTCGAGGACAAGCCGATCCCGCCCGATCTGAACTATCGGGGCATTCCCCAGCTCCGGTTCGAGGCTCGGGAGAAGCTGGACCGGGTGCGCCCGGCGTCGTTGGGTCAGGCGGGGCGAATTAGCGGCATCAGCCCTTCCGACATCGCCACGCTCCTGATTTATCTCAAGGCGCGGAGCGCCGCCGTGCCAGTCAGAGCGGCAGGGAACGCGAATGACACCGCGCCTGTTGCCGAACTCGGAAATGGAGACGCCGAACCGCCAGCCCTGCCGACACAGACTGTCGCGCTGCCGCCCGATTCTCCTGGCTGACTCACCTGACGAAGCCTCGAAAAACGCGCGGTTTGCTCAATCTTCGGAAACCCTGTCGACTCTCGGAAAAGGGCCATCCGCCGACTTTGACATTCTGCTTGTCATGTGCTTTGCTTGTCAAAAAGACCAGGACTCGCCAGTTTTCTCGATCGCTCCGCCTTGCGGCTTTTCCATTTTTCACTATTTTTTGCGCTCGGGGGTTTGTTACAAGAAGGCAAGAGGCAGGGTACCGTGCACGTCAAAGTAAGGAAGATGGGTGAAAAAAGACTATTATCCCATCTGCATTGACATTCACAGGTAAAATTTTACAATTGGCTGAATTGGCAAGCTCGGCAATTTCTGCAGGCTTCGCAAAATTTACCGCTTGTGGGGTACTTACGAAGTGGGGGGTTCACGGGCTCCCCTGGACTGGCGGTTGCCGGGTCTTCTTCCAGCAAGGGAGTGTTTGCATGGATGCGGATCAAGAAAAGTCGTTGCTCGATGCCTTGCGC
>JBMFUH010000817.1:0-3639 GCA_049966735.1 Isosphaeraceae bacterium | reverse complement strand
CGCACAGCGGACCCTACGGTGAGCGATCGACCCGAAAACCGCTCTAGAGCGGTTTACAGTCGGCTTGCACACGGATCAAGTATTGTAGGGTCCGCTGTGCGGACCAAATACCCCGGCGATCGGTCCGCACAGCGGACCCTACGGGGAGCCATCGGCCCGAAAACCGCTCTAAGCGACTCCGCGATCGCCAACCTGCATCGGTCGCTGCCCCATGTCGAGTTTCAGAGTGAGGACGAGATCACGCCCGTACTGATCGAGATCGTTGAGGGCTGGCCCGAGATCGCTGAAGGCTGTCATTCGCTCATGTCGCGAGCAGCGTGGGAAGGCATCCGCGCCGGAGGTCAATGGTGGTTCCAGTGCGCAAGCTGGGCCCACCGGTGAGCTATTGCAAGAATCACATCAATGATCTCCCCTCTGATCGATTGACCGTGACAAGATCGGCAAACCGCGTATGATTCGCGGGCATGCACCGGCGGGATGACACGGAACCGGCAGGTTCGCTATGCGAACTGAGGATGGCCCAGGGAGGGGAGATGCGGAGCTTCGCCCGCAACGAAGCCAGGCGCCGGCGCGGCGAAGCGGCGAGCCGGCCGGCCGTTCTGCCGTGGCCGCTCCTGATCGCGATCCTGCTCCTGCAAGCGGGGTGCGCGTCGATCGTCATCCACGATCGGCCGATCCTCGACCGCGCCTCGTTCGAAACCTCGGCCGGCGCCTCGCCAGCCTCCGCGAACGCGCTCGCCCTGGTCCAGGCGGGCGTCGCGCTGGATCAGAAGAATCCGGCATGGGCGATCACGTATTACCGGGACGCTGCCTTGCACGCGCTGCCGGCCGTGATCAGCGAGGGCGTTTCGCTCCAGCTCGACATCAAGGCGGCCAGGGGAGGGCAAGGGATCTACCGGCGAGCCATCGAGTACATGCTGGAAACCGTCAACCGGCAGGCCACGCGGACCGGTTCCAACTGGACAGACATCCTGGCCGCGGTGGGAATCAGCGTGCGGGGCCGGGTGAGCGTGTACCAGGCCGCCAGGTGGGGAGACGTCCTGCCGACCCGGCGGTTCGAGGTGAAGGGCTTTCATCACCAGGCAGGGCAGGGGGGCATCGGCGCGCCGGTGGTTGTGCACCTGACCCGAGCCGGCGACTGGGGAGAAGCCTCACCCCAGACGACCGGAAACCTGACCGAACCGTGTGAGATGCATTTCCCCAAGACGCTTTACCGATCGGCCTCGGCCACGTTGCGGCCCGGTTCAGGTCCCGGCGAACCGATCGCCGTGCTCGAGCTGCACGATCCGGTCCGCGATCCCATCATGAAATGGCAGGCTGCTCCAGGTGCCCCCGCGCTGCCGCTGGCGTACGACATGACCGTGCCGCTGGCCCGCCAGTTCCATATCGCCAACCTCAACCTGCTGGGGGCGCTCGGCGTGCTCTGGCCCTCCGAATACAACGGCCGGACAGGCATCTATTTGATCGACCCTTACGAGCCGGGAAAGATCCCGATCGTCTTCGTGCACGGCCTCATGTCCAGTCCGGAAGCCTGGGACAACGCCATCAACGACCTGCGGGGAGATCCCGAACTGAGAAAGCGCTATCAGTTCTGGCTGTTCTTCTACTCGACGGGCAATCCGATCCTGGCCTCCGGAGGGCGGTTCCGCAAGGCACTCACCGACCTGCGCGTCCAGCTTGACCCCGAGAAGAAGGATCAGGCGTTCGACCGGATGGTCCTGATTGGCCACAGCATGGGCGGGCTCCTCTCCCGCTTGGCAATCAGCAATAGCGGCCAGATCCTCTGGAACACGGCCTCCAAGGTCCCACCCGACGAGATCGCCATGGGCCCACAGTTGAAAGCGGAAATGTTGCAATCGCTCATCTTCCAGCCGATTCCCAGCGTCAGCCGGGTGATCTTCATCTCGACTCCGCACCGTGGCAGCCCGCTGGGAGACGAGCTGATCGGTCGGCTGGCCTCACGGATGATCAGCGTTCCCAGGGATATCCTCCAGATCCGCAAGACGCTGGCCCTCTATAACGGCCAGGCGAATGTCTCGGAAGCATTCCGGAGCAGCCGCTATGCAACCAGCGTGGCCCAGCTTGGCCTGGGCAACCCCGTCCTCCAGGCCATAGGCAAGTTGCCGCTCAGTGAAAAGGTTCCTTATCACTCGATCATCGGATACAACCACAAGGAACCCTTGCCCGCCGGCGGCGACGGCGTCGTTCCCTACACGAGCGCCCACATCGAGGGAGCACTCTCCGAGCTGATCATCACCAGCGACCACTCGGCCCAGGAGAAACAGGAGGCGATCGTCGAGATGCGGCGGATCCTCACCCTTCACTTCAATGAATATGCACTCGAGCGCAAAGCGCTGGCGCAGGGAGAAAAGCCAAGTCCGCGCATGACCCGTCCCCACGGTCACACGCCCGTCCGACTCGCCCTGACCCAGCCGGCCATCCAGCCGCCGGATGGCGGACGCGTCGCCCGGTCAGCCCCGCGCCAAGATCCCGTTCAGGTCCGGTAGCCCGGCGGTCGTATCTTGCAGCAACTGGAAATCCTTGAACCGCACCCCCCGCCGTTGCCGATAAAACCGAAAGATCCCTCAGATTCCGCTCATCTTCAACTTCCCACGAAAACCGTTGGCCCGAGGACAAGTGGCTGACATGGTGCAGGGAAAAGGAGCTTCATGCATGGCCCAGGGCAAGCGGCATCGGATGGTTCCTTGTCTGGAATCGATGGAAGACCGCATGGTCCCCAGCGCGATCAACTTCTCCCCGTCGGTCACAAAGCAGTTTGACAGGCTGGGAGACAACTTGCGCAGCGCCGGGAATGGTATTCAAAACTACTTCGTTTCGCTCTATCAGCATCGACCGGGTCATGCGGCCATCCCCACGTGGACGACCCACCGCGTTCCCACTCATCAGACAAACACCGGACTCTTCGGCATCCCCTGGCTCAAGTTCTGACAAACCACAAGCCCGGGGAACATCCCTCATCCTCCCGCTTTCGCAGGCAGAGGCATGAAACATCAACTTGACAACCTGAAAGTTGTCGGAACCGCCTCACGCCAAATACGCCCTCCCACGCGCACCGAAGCGGTTCACGCTGCTTTTTGTCTCCGGCCGTCCTGCTGAGCGCCCCGCGATGCGAGGCGTGGCGCGGTCCTCGCCGGAAGGAGCTCGTTCGGCCGGGCGCATGCTCCGGCAGCCCCGGCAATGTCGGCGGACAGGTTTCGCTCTCGGGAAGCTATCAAGAACGTATTGAGAAGAACCCTATCAATAGCGACAGGACAGCACCAATAACGCCAGGGTAGCACGTTCCGGGACGCCGTTTGCCGCGCGGTGAGTTGATAAGTTCACAAACAAAAAAAACGTCAATTGACGGCGGCGGGGGAAAGATGTAGGGTTCCAAACGCTTCGGGGACCTCCCAGGAGTGGAGCACCGAATGGTCGGTTTGCCGGCACGGGCCGGACGCGGGGCGATTTCGATCATTGATTGCGGAAGCGATCGGGTCGGCGCGGTCGACCGGCTGCCGCGCCGTCGCGCCCCGCGACCGAATGTCCGGCCGGCGGAAGGATGATCGGTCATGAAGACGACCTCCAGAAGGATTTTCGCCGCTGTCGGGGGTCTGGCACTTGGACTTGGCGTCGCTTCGG